>JANMAD010000389.1:0-2231 GCA_031359515.1 Acidobacteriota bacterium
TGGGTGGCGACGGTGGACGGGCAGACCACGTCAATTCTGTTGACTGATTACCTGTTGCGCGGGGTGGCGCTGCCGGCGGGACAACATAAAGTTGAGATGCGTTACACGGCCCCGGCGGCGCGCAACGGCGCGCTCATCTCGACCTTCACCTTATTGTTGCTCTGCGGTCTCGCCCTCTACACGCGGCGCACGTCCGGACGTGTGCGGCCCGCGCTTCAGCCCGAGCGTGCAGCCGACGAGCAAGAGCAGCGAGAGCGCGCTCAGTCCTAAGCCATAATAAAAACTCCGCGGCTTGAACTCGAAGCGGACGACGTGCGCGCCGGCGGGCACGACTACACCGCGCAGTGTGTAATCGGTCTGATAGAGACGCGCCTGTGCGCCGTCCACGCGCACGCGCCAACCGGGATAGAGTACGTCGCTCGTGATAAGAAACGCGGGCGCGTTCGTCGTGACGCGCACTTCCATCTCAGTGCTACTTAGGTGCGCGACTTGTACCGATGCGGTCGGATCGGCCCGCCCGTTTGTGAAGTCGAGCGGCTCTTCGACGAGCGCGAGTCGCGCCGGATCGAAGCCGCGCCCGTCGGGCAGGCGCGAGGTGCGGATCGCGTTGAACGCTTCATCCGCCGATACGCGCAATACTTCGTTTACGAGCCACGCGCGTGGGCGGGCGCGCAAATTCTCGTAGACGACGGCCGCGCCCGCATCCTCCGCTTTGACCTCCGCGCCATAACCGCTGTTCGCGGCGTTGATCTCGCCAACACGTCGCCAGCGCGTCATGTCAGCGAGCGAGCCGGCGACGGGATTGACGGGCGTCGAGATGCGCGCTTCGTCATCAATCACGGTCAACTTCTTGAGCGCATAAGAGCCGGGCGGCCCCGTCCAGCGTAAGCCGATGCTTTTGCTCTCCTGCGCGCCTGCGAGCATCACGAACGACACGTAATCGTGGCCCGCACACTTGATTGCGCCGCGCTCGGCCGGGTAGCTGCGGAACACTTCAGCACGCCCGTGCTGCATCGTGGGGCGCACGTCTGCGCAGTCGTAGGCCCATTCGCTGGCGTCCCGGCCGGCGCGTAGCACAGAGACGCGGCTTGTGCCCCGTAAGTCGGTCGTCGTCACTTCCGCGAACACGTTGCCGTCGGGCAGGGCGACGGAACACGCGAGCGCGCCGACGAGACCGAGTCTGGTCGCGCGTGTGGCTTGCGGCAGATCGAGTTGCGCAGTCGCGGGCAACTTCACATCGCAGCCCGGCCCGATGGTGAGGTTCAATTCGCCCGTTGACCATTGCAGACCGCGTTCGTCGGTCATCATAGGCGGCGCAATGCCGTCCGGCGGCACAAGCAGATAACGCACGGAGAATAGATCGAGACTCTGATTCGCCGGCTCGCGCCACGCTTCGTCCACGCTGCCATGCGGCGGCATCGTCAGCAGCCGGCTGACGCGCGTGAGGATGAACGGCCCGTAGCCGCTCGCGCTCGGCACAGCCCAGAGTTTCGACAGGTTCGGCGGCAACTCGTTGACGCGCCCCGTGCCGCCGCGCACGGGCAGCACGCGCTGCTGCGTCGCGGCCAACTCCGCGCGCAAGCTTTGCGCGGGCGCAGGCGCATTCAGATAAGCCTTGTACGGCGCGCGATAGTGCCACTCGTAAAACCAACCGAAGCTGGCGAAGTCGGCAAGCAGCACGCCGACGAGTAACACGCTCCGCAGATGCGAGCGCGGTTGTGCGTGCCAATAGAGCAGCGCCGCGCCGCCCATCAGGAAGAGTAGCAACGGCACGCCGACGGCCGCGTTCGCCCACGGGTTGAGCGTGATCGTGTGGCCGAGGCGCTGAATGGCAAGCTCGTTGATCTTCGCGGCGAATAAAAAGAGCGCGAGCAGACACGCGCACAATACGCCGCCTGCACCGATGAGCGTGCGTTTGAGCAAGCGACGGCTGACCGTCTGTTGCTGGATCGCTTTGACGCCGAGACCGGCGAGCAAGCTGAGCGCGAATGTCAGTTCTAGGTAATGACGCGCGGGCACGCGAAACTTGTTGATGATGGGTAGTTGGTAGATGAGGCGCGCGAGCGGCGTCGCTTCGCCGAGCGTCAACAAGAATGCGACAACGCACACGCCGAGCCAGAAACGCGCCGCGACTTTACGACGATGCGCGACGAAGCCGATAGCGGCGAGCATGAGCGTGAGCAGTCCGGCGTAGCCGCTCAACTCGCCCGCGCCCCAGCCGTCCGCGCTCG
>JANMAD010000665.1:0-6691 GCA_031359515.1 Acidobacteriota bacterium
GAGTATCGCGGCTATCTGGCGAAGTATCCGACGGGGCAGTTCGCCGACATCGCGCGGCGACGCGCGGCAGGTGGGCGCGGCGGTAACGGCACGGCTACGCGGTCGGTCGTGCCGACACCGGCGAAACCAACCACTGCTGCCGCGCCGGAGCGCGTGCCCCCGGCCGCGCTATCGAACGTGCGCGACTATTTCCTCTGGTTGCCGGAACAATATCTGGCCGTGCCGGCGGCGCAACGCGCGGCAGTGTTGAGCAACGGCGGCACCATCGTTGACGTGAAGAACGGTTATCTCTCTTTCCAATCCGGCCCGGTCGCGCACACCACCGTCGCCCTGTTCAAGTTGGCTCCCGGCACGCATCTCATCGCCGTCAGTTCCGTCAACTCCGATCCGAACCAGCCGGCCAGTTCGCAACTTGTTTTTCTCCGCTACGGTCAAGGGCAATGGCATGACGTGACCAGAGCCACACTGCCCATGCCGTTTGATCCCGCACTCAAGTATGAACTGCCGCGCTTCGGCACGACCATCGTGGTAACGAATCAGGCGGGCAACAAAGTGTCCGAGCTACTTTGGATGAAAGGCGCTTTCACGTTGAAGCCTTCACATTGAAGGCGTGTCTGTCGCCACTTAGACACGCAGACTACACTTCGGATTTATCCTCTTCCGCCAACTTCTCGCGCTTAACGCCGTGCGGGTTCGTCGAACGCTCGCCGCGCTTGCGCGTGGACTTGCGCCGCTTGAACACTTCGCCCTTGTGATCGACCGAGCGGAGCGGTTGCAAGTCCGCCGCGTCACCGGCCGGGTCGTCGAGCCGCGTCTCGATGTCCGGCGACAACTCGTCCGCGCCAGGCGCAGGCGCGCTCGCTGGCTCATCAACACCGGCGAGCGCGCGTTGGCGCGTGAAGTGATCGGCGATCTCGGTGGCGGTCTGGCGGCCGACGAACGGTGTCAACTCGGCGACGCTCGCCTGCGCGATGCGCGCGATGGAACCGAGATTGCGCAGCAGACGAGTTTTGCGTTTCTCGCCGACGCCGGGAATGGCGGTCAACTCCGAGGTGAAGTCGCGCATCTCGCGCCGCTTGCGGTGATAGGTGACGGCGGCGCGGTGCGTCTCGTCGCGGATCAACTGAATCAGGCGCAGGACGGGCGAGTGCGAATCGAGATAGACCGGCTCATGCTCGCGTCCTTTAACGAGCAGGTGCGAGACCTCGTTGTGGCGACGCGGCGGTTTGACTACGCCGATCATCGGGATGGCTTCCAAGTCTAATTCGCTCAGCGCCGCCGCCGCCGCGCCGAGTTGCGTCTTGCCGCCATCAATCATTACGAGATCGGGCAGCGGCTTCTGCTCGTCCAACTGCCGCCGGTAACGCCGGAAGACGGCCTCGCGCATGGACGCCGGATCGTTCGCGCCTTCGACCGTCTTAATGCGGAAGTTGCGCTTCTTCGCGCGGTCGATCTTTCCGTTCTCGCAGACGACGACCGCCGCCACGTTCTCCGCGCCCGAAATGTTCGACACGTCGAACGATTCGATGCGCGCGGGAAAGCGCGGCAACTCCAACGTCTCCTGCAACTCTTCCAGCACGCGCTCCATATCCGGCTTCAACACGCGGAAGCGTTGCTCGAACGCGATCTGCGCGTTCTTCTCCACCAGATCGATCAAGTCGCGCTTCTCGCCGCGCTGCGGATCGAGTATGCGCACGCGCCGGCCCTTACGCTCGGTCAGAGCCTTCTCCAACAACTCGCGATCTTCAAAGTCAACGGGCACGTGGACTTCGCGCGGCACGTAATCGGTCGAGTAATACTGCGTCAGCACGTCGCTCAGAAACGCGGACGGGTCGAAGCCTTCCTCAGTTAAATCTTCCCAGAAGAATTCGCGCCGGCCGACGATCTTGCCTTCGCGCATGGTGAAGAGTTGCAACGCGAGCCGCGCGCCTTCGCGGTAGTAGCCGAAGATGTCCACGTCGCGCTCGGCGCTCGTCGCCATCTTCTGCTGCTCGGAGACGGCCAGCACAACCTTCCGCAGATCGCGATACTTCGCCGCCAACTCAAAGCGCATCTCGTCCGACGCGCGCAGCATGCGCCCCTCGTACTCTTCCGCCAACTCCTTGTTCCGCCCTTCCAGAAACAAACGCACATCGCGCACCGACTCCATATATTCTGCGGGCGTGCAGAGACCTTTGACGCACGGCCCCAGACAGCGTTTGATGTGATACTCAAGACACGGGCGCGGCAGCTTGCCGTCGATCTCTATGTCGCAGGTGCGGAGTTGGAACGTGCGATTGATCAGATCAATCGTGCGGCGCGCGAGTGAGGCGGGCAAGAACGGCCCGAAGTAGAGCGCGCCGTCGCGCTGAATCTTCCGAGTGATCATCACGCGCGGGAACGGTTCGCCGATGGTCAACTTCAAGTGCGGATATTGCTTGTCGTCTTTCAGCAGCACGTTGTAACGCGGCTTGTGCTGCTTGATCAGATTCGACTCTAAAACTAACGCCTCGACCTCCGTGTCGGTGACGATGAACTCAAGATCAACGATGCGCCGCACTAACTCGCGCGTCTTCACATCGTGCCCGCGCCCCGCTTGAAAGTACGAGCGCACACGGTTGCGCAAGTTCTTCGCCTTGCCGACGTAGATGATCTTCCCGCCCGCGTCCTTGTGCAGATAGACGCCGGGCGCGGTCGGCAGATTTTTCAGTTTTTCTTCGAGGGTCAACGCTTGCTCGCCTCCGTAGAGACCATCTCCGCTCGACAACTTTCAGGGATGCAGTTAGTTTAACCCAACGGGCCGGCGACGGCTAAACCACCGGCAAGGAAACTCGATGCGCTTCCCGTTCACACCACCGACAGACAGAGCGTTCGACGCGGTCGGCTTCGGCTTAAACGCCGTCGATCACCTCGTCGTCGTGCCGGCGTATCCGGCGTTCGACACGAAGACGCGGCTCATTACGCATACAGAGAGTGCAGGCGGGCAGACCGCGTCGGCCATGGTGGGCTTGCAGCGGCTGGGCTTGCGCACAGCCTACGCCGGTCGCTTCGGCGACGATGCGGCCGGGCGTTTCGGTTTGCAGACGCTCAAGGGTGAAGGCGTGGACGTAAGTTGCGCCGAAGTGATCGCTGACGCACGCAATCAGTTCGCGTTCATCATCATTGACGCGCGCACCGGCGAGCGCACGATTATCTGGGACAGAGATGAGCGGCTGGCCTACGCGGCGGCGGACGCGCCCGCATCGTTCGGCCCGCGCGGGCGCGTGCTGCACTTAGATGCGCACGACCCGCCCGCGTGTGCGCGCGTGGCGCGGGCGGCACGGGCGGCGGGCACAATCGTCTCCGCCGACATTGCCAACATCTATGCGGGGCTACCTGAACTACTGCCGCTCATAGACGTGCTCATCTCTTCCTGTGAATTTCCAACTAGACTGACTGGCATCAAGGACGAGCGCGCGGCATTAATCGAAGTGAAAGCGCGTTACGGTTGCGCCGTCATCGGCATGACACTCGGCGCACGCGGCGCACGCATCTATCACGACGGCGTCTTTTTAGAGTCGCCTGCCTTCCCCGTCCCCGGCGGTTGCCGCGACACCACCGGCGCGGGCGACGCCTTCCACGCAGGCTTCCTCTACGCGCTGTTGCAAGGCGAAGAGATCGAAGCCGCGCTCACACACGGCTGCGCCATCGCCGCGCTCAAGTGCCGCAGCTTAGGCGCACGCACCGCGCTCCCCTCCGCGCAAGAGTTGCAGAACTTTCTGTCGGGCGAAGGTGAGACTTCGTGAGTAGTTGTTTGGCAAGTCCCGTTAGGGATGAAATGTTTGTAGCTTCGGGCTGCTTTATTATCCGATTAGCTCCATTAGGAGCGGCATGTTTACATTTCGCTCCTAATGGAGCTACGAAGTGGTAACGTGCCGATGAGCTACAAATATCACGCTCCTACGGAGCTATAAATTATTCCCGCTGCTCAAGCAGTGAGCATCACTATTCTTCATATCCTTGCGGATGCGCCTGTAGCCACGCCCACGCTGATTCGATGATCAGGCGCAGGTCTTGAAACTGCGGCGACCAACCAAGCTCGCGTCTGATCTTGGCGGAACTGGCGACCAGCACGGCCGGGTCGCCCGCGCGGCGCGCAGACGTGCGGACAGGAATCTCGCGTCCCGTCACCTCGCGTGCCACGTCGATCACTTCTTTGACCGTATAGCCGTCGCCGCCGCAGCCCAGGTTGTAGATCGCGCTGCGCTCGCCGAGGATGTCGAGCGCGCTGATGTGCGCGCGGGCGAGATCGACGACGTGTATGTAATCGCGCACGCACGTGCCGTCGCGCGTCGGGTAGTCGTCGCCGTAAATCTCTACGCTCGCGCGCGTGCCGGCCGCCGCTTGCAAAAGGATCGGGATCAAGTGCGTCTCCGGGTTGTGCCATTCGCCGCAGTGCGCGGTAGCGCCCGCCGCGTTGAAGTAGCGCAGGGATGCGTAACGCAAGTGATATGCGCCTTCATACCAGCGCAGGGCATGCTCGAAGGCGAGTTTCGTTTCGCCGTAAGGGTTGGTCGGGTTGGTGGGATCGCTCTCTTCGATAGGCTGCTTGGCCGGCTCGCCGTAGGTCGCGGCGGTGGACGAGAAGACGAGCCGCTTAACGTCGCACGCGCGCATCGCATCGAGTAATGCTAATCCAGCGCCGACGTTGTTGTGATAATACTTCGCCGGATTCGTGACCGACTCGCCGACGAGCGAATCGGCCGCCATGTGAATCACGGCCTCCGTGCCATGCTCTTTGAACGTGCCGCGCAAACGCTCCTCGTCCAACAGATCGGCCGCGACGAGTCGTGCGCCCGCCACCACCGCCGCGCGATGCCCCTTGTAGAGACTGTCATAGACGACCACTTCATGGCCGCCTAGCACCAACTCTTCCGTCACAACGCTGCCGATATAACCCGCGCCACCAGTTACCAACACACGCATGTTCGTTCCCCGCGCAAGCATGCACGACTAACCGCGCGCTGCTAGTGCATCCCGTCTGTTAATTTAGCGAAAGCGTAGGGCAATGATAACACGCTGCTCGTACCAATCAGGCGCTCGGTCTCACGCGCACGCGCATGGAGTCTTACGTGCAAACTCGAATCGGTGATATAACAAACGCCGCTCAACGAACTTGCCCGCATGACTATTACCGACATGAAACTGTTTCGCACATCGCTCGTCTGCGCGCTCACGTTGCTGCTCGTCTGCGCGCCGCTTGGCACACACGCGCAGGCGCGTCGCCGCGTCAGCCTCGTCCTCGTTAACGGCAAAGTTTTTACGGCCGACGCGGGCGGCACAATCGCGCAGGCCATCGCCATTGACGGCGAGCGCATCGTGGCCGTCGGCACAAGCGACGCGATCAAGGCGGGCTTTGATGGTGTGCGCACGATTGATCTCGCGGGGCGGCTCGTCACGCCCGGCTTCAACGACGCGCACTTGCATTTCGTCAACGGCGGACTCTCGTTGCTGCGCGTCAACTTGATCGGCGCGCCGACGCTCGCGGAAGCGAAGCGGCGCATCGCGGAGAAGATCAAGGAACTGCCGGCGGGCGCGTGGATACTGGGGCGCGGCTGGGATCACACGCTCTGGGGCGGGCAGTGGCCGACGCGCAAAGATTTGGACGAGGTCGCGCCGAACAATCCCGTCTATGTGCAGCGCGTGGACGGGCACGTAAGTTGGACGAACTCGCTGGCGCTCAAGCAAGCGAACGTGACGCGCGACAGCCCAGCGCCCGAAGGCGGCGAGATTTTGCGCGACGCCGCAGGCGAGCCGACGGGGATTTTGAAAGAGACGGCGGGCGGGCTGGTCGGGCGCATCGTGCCCGACCCGTCGCGTGCGGAGCGCATGCAGGCGATAGAGCTTGCGCTGGGCGAAGCGCAACGTTACGGCATCACTTCGATTCAGGACAACTCCGGTTATGAGAACGTCGAGCTATATCGCGCACTGCTCGCCGCCGACAAGCTAACGGTGCGCGTCGCCGAGTGGCAGAATTTTGAGAACACGGTTGCTGAGTTGCAGCGACAGCGTGCGGAGTTTGCAGCGTTCAAGATTGATCCGTTGCGCTTGCGTCTAACGATGCTCAAAGGCTATGTGGACGGCACGCTCGGCTCGCGCACCTCCGCCATGCTCGCGCCTTTCGCCGACGACCCGCACAACAGCGGCATCCCGCGCCACACGCCCGAAGAACTCACGCGCATGACCGTCGAGCGCGCACAGGCCGGCTTTCAGATCGGCTTCCACGCCATCGGCGACCGCGCCAACCGCATGGCGCTCGACGCTTTTGAGGCTGCTAATAAGAGTGGCGTAGTGATAACAGAGCAGTTAGTCTATGAGTCATACGTTACTTCCATATCGCCGTCTAGTAAGAAACAGCAATCAACGCCAGAAGAGAGACCGAAGAAGATCGGGGAGAAGATAATATCAAGTCAGGTTGTGTCTCCCCGTCATCGCGTCGAGCATGCGCAGGTGGTTGCGCCGACGGACTTCGCGCGCTTCCGCGACCTCGGAGTGCTCGCTTCGATGCAGCCATCGCATGCGATCTCGGATAAGCGTTGGGCGCAGGATCGCTTGGGCGAGTATCGCGTGCTTGGCTCGTATGCGTGGCACACGATGATGGCGCACGGCGTCCACGTCCCGTTCGGCACGGACTGGCCCGTCGAGCCGATCAACCCGTACCTCGGTCTCTACG
>JANMAD010000679.1:0-1716 GCA_031359515.1 Acidobacteriota bacterium
AGCGGCGAGGACAGCGATAGCGTTGTTCGCGCCGAGCGCGCACAGGTTCGTGCCTTCGAGCGGGTCAACCGCGATGTCCACTTCCGGGTGCAGGTCTTCAAAATCAGCATCGCCGTCTTTGCGATGCACGCCCTTGCCGACCTCTTCGCCGATGTAGAGCATCGGGGCTTCGTCGCGCTCGCCCTCGCCGATGACGATGCGCCCGCGCATCGGCACAGTGTCCATCGTCTCGCGCATGGCCTCGACCGCGACCTGATCCGAATACTTACGCTCGCCCTGTCCCATCGTGCGCGCCGCCGCGATGGCCGCCGCCTCGCAGACGCGCAGAAAGTCCAGCGAGAGATGCTCCGTGTGCAGCTCCTGCCCCATGATTATTCTTCTCCTGATCTTAAACTTTGTTGTCGCGGTCGCGCGGCGGCGCACAATCCTGAAGCCGGCCCGCAATGTCCTGAAAAGCGCCGCCATACTAACAGACGTGCTGCGGTTTTTATAGTGACACTTGCCCAATAACTTAATGTGCATGCCGAACAAAGGTCGGGCGTCGTTCAGCTGGCCACTGTGTTAGCTGTAAGGCAGAGGGAGGAATTGTGCTGGCCCGTGAGTGAAAGATGCTAAAATGTGCTTGGAGGTATTTATGAGTAAATCAATAGCGCCAGATGTAGCTGCTAACGAGTCCATCAATTATGAAGAAGCTATCAATCAAATGCTTGTTGAAATAGGACAAGCAAATGAAAAGATGGCGCATGATCAGGAGGAAATCGAACGGCTGAAGGCAGAGACGCGCGAAATCTTGGAGAGATTGCAAGCAGCCTGAAGCTATGTGGAAACAATTTTATGAAGCGGTGAAGCAAATCTTGCTCTTGACTCAGCGGACAGAGCAGAATCGTGAAGAGATTAAGGAATTGCGGCAGCAAATGCGAGAGTTGGCATCCGCGTTGGAGCGTTTAGCTTATGAAATTCATCTGGTGCGTACGACAGTAGATCATGCCAGCGAAAATGAAGCTCACGAACGAGAGAAGCTAGCGTTGCGGTTAGAGAACGAGTTGTTGAAGTTTGAGCGCAGACTGCCGTCGGCCAGAGGTGAGCATCCTGAAAACTAAAGTCTGATACAATTGCGCGGCCCAACAAGCTCATCCAGCCAAGCGCGCTAAAGCTGCCGCCAAGTAACTTGCCATGAAATACAAGCCCGCCCACATCAGCTTCCACATCCTATTCGTATCCGCGCTGCTCGTTGTGCTAATCGGCATCTCGCTGCCAATGTCCGTACAGGGGCAGGATGACTTTGGTAATGCTGGAGTGCTACTAAAGAAGAGGCCGCCGGCCGAACCAGCGAAGCCCGCCGCTGAACCTGCTCGGCCGAAACCACCGATTGCGGCTGACGTGCCGCCCACCTCTTCGGCCGCGCAGTCCACGAGCCGGGACGTAGGGCGCAATCCGGCGGCAAACTTAGACGCGGACGATCCTTTCACCGCGCAGGGGCGCGTGTACGCGAAGTTGGATCAATATGCCAAGGCGGTGGAACTATACGAGCAGGCGCTCGCGTTCCAACGCGCGCAGCACAATCGTGTGGGCGAGGCGCGTGCGCTCAGCGATCTGGCCTACGCCTATTATGCGCTCGGTCGGTACGAGCAAGTGATCGCAGACAGCGAACAGGCCCGCGCGCTCATGCACGAACTTGGGGGAGACGGCGCAGGCGAGGTCGCGCCGCTCAATATG
>JANMAD010000035.1:0-4712 GCA_031359515.1 Acidobacteriota bacterium
GCACGGAGACGCTCGCGCTCGACGTGTGTCGCAACGCCCGCGCGCACGGGCTGGCCTTGACGCTCGCAGCCACCGGCGGCGGCACGCTCGAAAGTGAATTCCAACGCTCCGGCGTGGAGTTCATCCGCTTGCAACGCCGCCGGCCGGTTGACCTGCGACTGGCGCAGCAACTGCGCCAACTCATCAAGGCGCGCAGCATCAATGTCGTGCATAGCCATCAAGCGGTCGAAGCACTGCACGCATATCTGGCCACGCGCGGCACGCAGACGAAGTGCGTGCAGAGCTTTCATCTCTGCGCGGCGGACAGGAAGAACGCCCGCGCGCTCAAGTTCCTCGCGCCGCGCATGCACGCCAACGTCGCCGTCAGTCGTGAGCTGCTCAACTGTCTCCGCAACGACGCAGGTCTCGACACGAGCCGCAATTTTCACGTCATCTATAACGGCGTGGATAGCGAACGTTTACGCCCGACCGGCAGCGACTTACGCGCGGAATTGAATGTAACAAAACGCGCACTGCTGCTCGGCATGGTCGGCAACTTCTACGCCGACGGGCGCAAGGATCAATTAACCGTCTGCCGCGCGTTGCCCGCGCTGTTTGCCGCCGCGCCGCACGCGCGTTTCATCTTCGTCGGCGCGCACACCGCGCCGCAATTGTTCGATGAGTGCGTCAACTTCTGTCGCGCGCAAGGGATCGCCGACCGCGTACACTTTCTCGGTCAACGCGCGGACATCCCCGCCGTGTTGCACGCGCTCGATCTCTTCGTCTTCTCGTCGCGCATGGACTCGTTCGGTGTGGCCGTCGTCGAAGCCATGATGATGGGTGTGCCCGCCGTCGTCTCCGACATCGGGGCGTTGCGTGAAGTGACAGACGACGGCGCATACGCAGTCATGTTCCGCACGGGCGACGCAAACGATCTGGCGCGTTGTCTGATCGCGCTGGCCAATGATCCGGTGCGGCGGGCGGAGTTAGGCGTGCGTGGGCGCGCTTGGGCGACGGAGCAGTTCGGCATCGCGGCGCACCTCGCGCGTTTGCGCGCACTGTACAGCGCAATCGCAGGCGTGCCATGATCGCTTGCTCGGCGTAAACATTTTAGCGAGAAGGAAACCGAGAAACGCGCGTGCGTGTGTTGATGGGAATGCCGGAGGCGGCGTCTTGGGGCGGGCCGGCGGCGTGCGAGCCGCCGTTCGTGGCGGAGTTGCGCCGGCTCGGCGTCGAGGTCGCGGAAGAGACTTACGTCTATGGCGAACAACTGGCGGGCACGACGCTCCGCCAACGCATCAGCCGCGTGCTGCGCACCGCGCGGCGGCTGCGCACGCGTCTGCGCGCCGAACAGTTCGACGTGGTGCATCTAAACTCCTCCTTCGACGCCCGCGCGCTCTTGCGCGACGTGGCCACGCTCGCACGCATCCGGCGCGCCTCGCACAGCAAAATCTTTATCAAGTTTCACGGCTCGGATGCGGCGCTCTTGCGCACGAGCGATCCGGTGCTGCGCCGGTTCGCGCGCACGCTGCTCGCGCGGGCTCACGGCATCGGCGTGCTCTCTTCGGAAGAGAAAGAGAATTTCGTGCGCGCGGGTGTTGCTGATGAGCGCGTCTTCGTTGTGAAGAACGTCGTGACCGACGTGCCGCACGAAAGTATTGCTGCGCCCGCGTTGCGCGGACTCCTTAACGTGCCGGCCGACGTGCCGCTCCTGCTGTTCATCGCGCGCTTCATCCCGGCCAAAGGCTTGCTTGACGTGATCCGCGCGTGCGCGCTGTTGCGTGAACAAGGGCACGAGTTTCGTCTGCTCTGCGTGGGCGACGGGCCGGCGCGCAGAGATGCGGAACATGAGGTCGCGCGGTTTGGCCTGCAAACTCATGCGCAGTTCTTCGGCTACATCCCGGAAGCTGAGACACAAATTTTTTACGACGAGTGTACGCTGCTCGTCTTTCCAACCTATCACTACGAAGGTTTCCCGATGGTCATCTTCAAAGCACTCGCCGCCGGCCTGCCCATCATCACCACACGCATCCGCGCCGCGCGCGATTACTTGGCTGAACCGGCCAACTGCCTCTGGGCCGAGCCGCAACAGCCCGCACAGTTGACCGCACGCATCACACAATTATTAACGCAACCCGAACTCCGCGCCGCGATGGCGCACAACAACCGCGCGCTCGCAGCGCAGTTCAACGCGAACACGGTGGCGCGCGAATACCTCGCCGTTTACAATCAACTTATCGGGCAAACGATGAACGCAGAACGATGAATGCTGAATGAAGGGCAAATTGCTTTCGCTTCTTAATTCATCATTCCGCGTTCATCATTCAATCTATGTGTGGCATTGCCGGACTAATCAGCACCGAGCCTGACGCGCGCATCGGCGCGATGCTGCGGAGCATCGAGCATCGCGGGCGCGACGACGAGGGTGTGTGGACAGGCGCGCTGCTTGATGATGCGGGGCGGCGCGCGTGTCTGGGGCATAGGCGACTGGCGATCATAGACACGTCCGCGGCCGGACATCAGCCGATGACTTACGCGGACGGCCGCTGGCAGATCACTTTCAACGGCGAGATTTATAACTACCGCGAACTGCGCGCGGAACTCACAGCGCGTGGCCAATGCTTCCGCACCGACACGGACACGGAAGTGCTGCTCGCGGCTTACGCCGAGTGGGGCACGGATTGTCTCGCGCGCTTGAACGGCATCTTCGCTTTCGCCTTATGGGACGAACACACGCGCACGCTCCTGCTCGCCCGCGACCGCCTCGGCGTCAAGCCGCTCTACTATGCGACGCCGAACGCCACGAACGGCGCGGGCCACAACGGCGGCGCGTCGTCGTTCATCTTCGCGTCCGAGATAAAAGCCTTGCTCGCGTCGGGTCTCGTCCGCCGCGCGTTGAACGTCGAGACGCTCAATCAGTATCTCACGTTCTTGTGGACACCCGATCCGCACACGGTCTTTCAAGGCGTGTGGAAATTGCCGCCCGGCCATCTGCTCATCTGGCGCGACGGCGAGACGCAGGTGCGTGCGTGGTGGGACGTGTCGTTCGACGAGATCGAAGAGGGCCGGAGCGAGGCTTGGTGGCGCGAGCGCACGCTTGCGACGCTCGACCGCGTGGTCAAGATGGAGATGGTCGCGGACGTGCCGCTCGGCTCGTTCCTCTCCGGCGGCGTAGACTCTTCCGCCATTGTCGCGTTGATGAACCGGCACAGCGCGGGTCGTCGCGTCTCGACCTACACCATCGGCATCGCGCCGGAGGATTTGCGTTACGACATCATCCCTGACGACGCGCATTGGGCGCGGCAAGTCGGCAAACTGCTCGACACCGACTATCACGAGATCATGCTCGCGCCCGACGTGGTCGACCTGCTGCCCAAACTCATCTATCACATGGACGAGCCGGTCGCCGACCCCGCGATCATCACAAGCTATCTCGTCTCGCGCGCCGCACGTGAGACGCTGACCGTGCTGCTCTCCGGCGTCGGCGGCGATGAAGTCTTCGCCGGTTATCCGCGCCAACTGGCCATGCGTCTCGCGTCCGCGCTCGACCCTGTGCCGCAACTTTTGCGCCGGCCCGTCATGCGCGCGTTGGCGAATGCTCTGCCCGGCGGGCGGCCCGGTCGTTTCACCGCGCCGCTCAGGAACGCGAAGAAGTTTGCCACGAGCGCCGCACTCTCGTTTGAAGATCGCTATCTCGGCTTCGGCACATATTTTACCGATGCGATGAAGGTGCGACTGTACACGGATGAACTGCGCGTCGCGACGCAGGAGTGCGACGCCTATGCCGAGCATCGTCGCCACTTCGCGCGCTGCGCCAATGCTGCGCCGCTCAATCGTCTGCTCTACGTCGATCTGAAAACTTTTCTGCCTTGTCTCAACCTCGCCTACACGGACAAGACCTCTATGGCCGCGACGCTCGAAGTGCGCGTGCCGTTTCTCAATCACGAGTTAGTGGAGATGGCCGCACGCATGCCGCCCGCGTTAAAGCTAAGCGGGCTGAAACGCAAATACATTTTGAAGCGCGCGGCCGAAAGTTTATTGCCGCGCGAGGTGGTCTGGCGCAAGAAGGCGGGCTTCGGCGCGCCGGTGCGCTCGTGGCTGCGCGGCGCGTTGCGGCCGCTGGTGGCTGATTTGTTGTCTAATGAAAATGTGCGGCGGCGCGGTCTGTTCCGCCCCGCAGAAGTGCAGCGCATCATCGCGGCGAATCTATCAGGGCGCGAGGACTACAACCTGCAAGTCTATCAACTGCTCACGCTCGAACTCTGGCAGCGCACGTTTCTGGATTGAGCATGCGAGCGCGGCCATAACGGAGGACGATTAAAAATGACGAAGACACGGTACGCAACGCTATGGCTCGTTGCATTGTTCACGCTTTGCCGGCCCATCAACAGCGGCGCGCAGCATGATCAGACGCCGCGCCCGTTGCGGCCGGTGCATACGTTCTCCATCGTGGCGCGCGACGCGCAGACGGGCGAGTTGGGTGTGGCGGTGCAGTCGCACTGGTTCTCGGTCGGCTCAACCGTGCCGTGGGCGGAGGCGGGCGTTGGCGCAATCGCCACGCAGTCGTTCGTCGATCCCGCTTACGGCAAACTCGGCCTTGAGTTGATGCGCACAGGCAAGAGCGCGCCCGATGCTTTGCGCTCGTTGCTCGCGGGCGACGACGGGCGCGACGTGCGCCAAGTGGCGATGATTGACGCCGCCGGGCACGTCGCCGCGCACACCGGCGCGAAGTG
>JANMAD010000056.1:0-3582 GCA_031359515.1 Acidobacteriota bacterium
CGCTCATCACATTTTACTGATTTTGATGTAGCGTTTGATGTCGGGCAGGCTCACGACAACTGCGGCGGCGGCAAGTAACAACGCGGCACCGCCGACGATTGACCACAGATTCATACCGGATGACCTCCGACCTCTTCGCTCTAACGCTTGATTCTGTTTCATGACCGATGCTCTCCCCTCCTCTTAAAATTCACTCACACCATCGCCTTGCGCTGCTCCTCTGCGACAATCTGTGCGACTAACGACTCAACCAGTTCGACTGCTTCGTCCACGGCGGCCGCGACCGGCGCGCTCAACCCCATGTATCCATCCTCCGATGCGAGCGGCGCAGGCTCGCACCCGACCAGCAAGATACGCTTGAAGTGGCCACCCATTGACTTGACCATCGCCAGCACCTTCATCGGATGCATGCCATGCGGCTCGACCATCATGTCCGCACTGTCGAGATTATCAAGCTCGTTCAAATCCGGCTCGATGGTGTAGAGCGTGCCCGGTGCGCCGCCGCGTGGTGTCGCATCAACGAAGATGGTCGTCTCGTAGCCATCAAGGAGCGCGTAAGCCAGATCGAAGCCGCGTATGCCGAAGTCAACGACCCGCACTTCGGCCGGCAATGCACGCTGCGCCAGCGCCCGCGCCACCTCGGAGCCAAAGGCATCGTCGCCGAGGAAGATATTGCCGATGCCCGCGATCAGAATGCTCGCTTGCGTCATGCGCTTTGTTCATCCTCGCTCACTACCGTCAGCGGCTCAACCTCTGCGGGGGAGAAAAAGAAGCGGTGGCCGGGCTGCCTGAGCATCCCTAAGTCGCGCCCCGGATCGTCTTCCAGAACAACCGCAAGATGTACCTTGTCCTCGTAGTCCTGCTCGATTGATTCGATGATGGCGATTTGCCCGGCGAGCGCCAGATCGAAGATGTCACCACCCGCGCGCGGACTCAGTCTGACGCGGTCGCCGATCTTGATGCCGACGCCATGCACCTGCACCTCTGCCACCGGCGACTTCTCTTCGAGGAGTTGCCATTCCCATTCGTTCATCGCTCGTTTTCCTCACGGGGGTGAACACTCCGCATCGCGCCGTGGAGTTTCATCATCTGCTCGGCGGGAAGCTGTTCAGTCCGCTCAAGAAGCTGGCGCGCTCGTTCGTCCACGCCGCGCATCTCCCGCTTCTCTTCATCTGTCAGCGTCATGATGCGCAGGGTCAGTATCTCGTCTATCTCCGTCCCGTCGAAGAGATCGCCGGCGCTCTCCGGCGCGATCTGCGGGTAGTCGTAAAGAATGATCGGCGAGGAGAGCAACAGATCGCGCGCTCCCTCATCACCGACTAACACGGGCCACGTCCCGACGTTCTGGCACGATGCGGCAATCTCTTTCAACTCTTCGGGCGGTTCCAGCAGCGAAACGAATGCACCGGCGCGCACGCTCAAGATGGTGTGGGTCGAGACGAGCGAACGCATCAGCGCCTCGTCGCGGCTTTTGCGCGCCGCGTCTGCCAACGCTGTCTGATTCAAGATGCGCACACAGACTCTGTATAACTGTTCGCGCACGCGCTCGGCTGCCACTTCAATCGAGCCTTCGATTGCTTGCTGCTGGCGGACGAGTACGCCGACCGTTTGTCCGTCCGGCTCATGCAGATATTCCTGCTCTTGCTTTGCCAGAAAGGTAAAAATCTGTCGTTGCGGCTGCGCGACGAGTTCATGCAGCTTGATGCCCGGCAAGCTCACCTCACGCTCGACGGCTTCCTGCCACGTTTGATAAATCCGGCCGCCGACCTCTAGCGCCGCGACCATTTGCAAGTCTGTCGCCGCGCCTGTTTGTAATGCAGACTGTGGCGCAGTCAGTCGGCCCACCTCGCGCGTAAGCAAATGCAGAAAGCGTATTTTCACGTCAAGCGTTGTGTCATCGGTGCCCGCCACGAGACACTCTGTCTGCATCGTCCAAGCCTCTGTGCCCCTTTGCGCTTGACTGTAGCTGTGCGGGCACAACGCGCCGAAGTTCCAACGCTGCTGGTTCTTGACCGAGGATGAACGATAGGGGTAGAGGATGTACCCTTCATAGAGTACGGCGTTAGCGATCTGTGCTACCCGGTCGAGATTCATAAAAGTAACTATGAACGATGAACGATGAACGATGACTCAATAGTCTGTTCTTCCAGTTCATCTTTCTGCGTTCCACGTTCATCATTAAGCAGGCTCTCCAACGCTTGCTCCCAAGTCGGTATCCCGCGCCGCATCTTATACTGATTCAGCCGGTCGAACATGTCCCGGCGCAGCGAGAGCCACGCGCTATTCGGGTAGTAGAAGTCCATCATCGCTTGCCACACCTGCACGGGCAGACGATATTTAGCCTCTTTCTCCCAGGAAATCTGCGCCACCTGCAAGGCTCCGTCCGCCGCTTCATAAAAGACAGTCCCGCTGAAGAGCATGAGCAGCGGAATTTCGCCCTCTGCCAGCCCGGCAAAATACTTTGTGGCGGCCACGTTGAAGTCAAACGTACAAGGCACAGGCAGGTCAACGAGCGTGCTGCCCTGAAAGGGCGTCACGACCATACTCGCATGCGTCCACAACGTTGTGCGCAGGGTTTGGCCCCAACGCTCCGGCGCACCGTAAAGATCAAGCAACCGCTCCTGCTCTTGCGCGTTATAGCGCCTCCGCGTGGCCTCGATCTGAATCTGGCAGCGCAACGCGACAGTATGAATCGGCTCATTCGCGGCTTCTGCGTTGGTGACCCGCAGTTTGAACGACAACAAGGGAGATGCCGCGTAAGCGACGGCTTCGACTCCCTCAATTTGAAAATTTAGGTCAGGCAATTGTCGTCGTTCTAACCGGCGTGGCGCGCTCTTTCAGACCCACGTAGAATTGCCCGATCTCACGCCAGACTTCCGTACCGCCGGAGAGACCGCGCCAGTGCGCGCGGATCAGGCCGACCAGTTTGTAGCACTCGTCAATCGGCACAAGGTAGTATTCACTCTCGCCTCCCACACGCTTGACGAGCAACGCTTCCACGTCCGGCTCCATCTCTTGCAGGAGCGGATTGTCTTGCACAATCTCATTCCATGAATCTAGTGCCAGCAGCGACTCGGTCGGCCCCGCCGGACTCGGATAGAGCGCAATCACTTTTCTGTCCGGCGTGCTGTTGTAAAAAAAGGCCAACTGAATCGGGATCATCAAACTGTCCCACTGCCCGTCGGTCAACTGAAAGTCCGGCAAGGCACGAATGCTCCGCGGCACGCGCTTATATTTCGTTCCGGCTTGACCGCTGAAGAGGATCGCGCAAGGCTCACAGGCGCAGACCAGTTGCCGGTTCGCAGGCTCGACCAGATGTTGATGTTCGGCTGCTAGTTCGGCGCTACACAGCTCGCACCGCTCCACGTCGGCTGCGCGCGGGCGCACAAACCGCCGCAGAGCGGCGAGTGGGGACTGACCTTGATCATTGGCGCTCATCTCAATGAATTGCGGATTGACGAATAGACTGGCTTTCAATCCGCAATCCGCAATTGCCTTAGGCCGGCGGCATTTTCGGGCTATTCGGGTCTATCGGGTCCATGTCATCAGGATTGATGCTCGTGGCATCCCTAGCTGTCGAAC
>JANMAD010000062.1:0-9388 GCA_031359515.1 Acidobacteriota bacterium
TGCGGCGACTGCGCGACTGAACTGGGCGTCAGCGAGCGTGAAGCAAGCGTCGGCCCGCACGCTTTCAGTCAGGGTTAATTCTTTCAGTTGATTTTCGCGAGGCGAGTAGCCAGCCCGTGCCGTCGTCGTCGTGCGTCGCAGCCGCACGATTGAAGTGCAGGCGCACGGCGGACGTGTGTCGCGGCTCAGGTCTTGAGGGGTTTGCCGCAGCGATTGCAGAAGCGCGCGGTGGGGTCGGGTTGCGCTGCGCCGCAGGCCTCGCAACTGTGCCCTGCATGTAGGTCTGCGCCGCACGTGCCGCAGAAGGTCGAGCTTGAAGTGACGACCGCGCCGCACGTGCCGCAGCGGCCGGGCATGGGCGGGATGTAGCCGCCGGCCTTGCGCGCGATGTGCGCCTCGATGATCTTCCATGCGTCTTCCGTCACCTTGTACTGCCAGTACGCGCCGAGCGCGGGCAGTGCGAGCAGCAGTCCGCCTGAGAGCAATAGCACGGCCGCCGCAAGCGCCGCCTTGTCGAGCCACTTCTGCATCCCGATCTCTATGCGTGTGCCGCCATGCTCCGGCGTGATCTTAATCGTCAACGCGGTTGAGAGACCTGTCAGGTCGCGCAACGTGCTCGTCTTGCGCGCTTGCAGCACGGTGGTGGCGGAGACCTGCATGGTCTGTACGTCGTAAGCATCGTCGAACACGTGGCGCAATTCGGCGACGAGTTGCGCCACGTCGGCCTCGACTTTGGGGTAAAAGCGGTTATCCATAAAAACTTTTCAACTGTCCTTTCGCTTTGCTGATAGGCGCATAATACGCGCGCATCATTCTACGCCCACAGACATGCGCTGGTTCAGCGTAATATCGCGACCGTACTCGCCGCGTAGCGGCGGCGTGACTTTAGCCCGGCGTTTCAACGCCGGGGCATGATAACCCCGCGCCGTCTCGTCACGTTAGCGACGAATGAATTCAGCCGACGCTAGCGCGACGAGACGGCGGCCGACCAGCCGCCCGTGCGTTGAAACGCACGGCTAAACTCACCTGCCGCTCTGCGGCATCAGCAGCATTACTTTTCGACGACTGCCAAAAGCTCAACCGTGCGACTTGGCCGGTTTAGCGTTCGGCTCAGGCGGCAGCTTTTTGGCCGCTGCGATGATCTCCTGCAACTCGCCGAGCACGCTCTCAAGCGAGGTCTGCTCCGCATCGGTTGCGCCCGCGCGCATGGCTTGTAGTTGCGTGAGAAAGCGTTCGGCGGCTGCGCCGAGTTTGCGCAGCGACTTGGGCAGCAGGGGACTGTTCTCGTCGCGCGCGGCCACGTCGTCAATATTGGTGATCGCTTCGTCGAAGATGCGCGCGAGATCGGCATAGAGATCAGCGTGCGTGCCCTGCGGCAGTTCGCCCCACAGTTCTTTGTCCTTCTGCACCTGTTTGGCCTGCGCAGCCTGCGGATCGGTTAACAGCAGCAGACGCCGCTCGGCCGCTTTGATGAACACCTCCGTGCGCTTATCCAGCACTTGTGTGTTGCGCACCAGTTCGACCTCGGCCGGCGTCAGGTGATCACGTTGCGCGCTCAACGCGGGCACGGCACTGACAACCGACACAAGCGCGAGTAATAAAATGATGCGAGGGAGTTGCTTGGTCATCGTGTGTTTCACTGTTGCTGGTTGCCGGCGCAAGTGTTTGCTATCTGCTACGGCTTGTCGGCGGGCGGCGTGGTTGGCGGTTGCTCTTTCGGCGCGGGCTTGTTCTGTTCCGGCGCTGCTTCGCGCAGCACGGTGTTGCTGTAAAAAGCTTCGAGCGCGGCGGCACGTGTGTCGCGTGTGTGGATGAATGCGGCGCGGACGTTGCCGACGTATTCGGCCGGCGTCTCGCGGCGCATGGCCTCAATACGGCCCGAGTGCCGGTAGAGCGCCTGTTCGAGCAATTTGAAGAGGTCGCGCGTCTTGCCGTCGGTCTTGCCCGTCTGTTGCAGCGAGACGAGCGTGTCCGTGACGAGTGCCTGATAGACGCCCAACTCGGCGGCGGCGGCGTCATACTGCTGCGCCGCCGTGCGCTGCTCGGCGCTAGCCAGACGCGCCTCCGCCAGTTCCAGCGCGAGGCGTGTGCGGGCCTTGCTGTCGCGGGCTGCGCGCAACTGCTCGCGCACTGCGGCGGGAATATACTTCATCGGCGGCGGCGCAGGCTGCGGCGGCAAACTGATATCCTGCTGCGCCCACGCTTCACCAACACACAGCAGCAATGCGCAGGGCAATGCGCAGAGCAGACGCGACCATGAACGAAGTTGTGTGACTGGACGAGGCATAAATCAGACGCTCGGACGCTCCGTTAATCTTATCGCTTGCGGCGCTTCTCACCCAGCGCGATCTGTCTGCGCAGGCTGGGCAGACGCAGGTTGACACGCTCGATCTCGTCCTTGTTCGCCGGCGCGTCGGCCCGCGCGAGAAATGTCTCGTAGGCGGCGAGCGCCTGTGCGAACTCGCCGACGAGATCGAGATCGCGGCCGATGAAATAATAGACGCCGGCTAAATCAGGTCGCGCGCGGCTGACCCATTGATACTCGCTGAGCGCTGCGTCATATTGTTTCAACTCGTCGAGCGCGGTGGCGAGGTTGGCGTGCGCGGCATAAGTGTCCGGCGCGATAGCAATCACTTTGCGGAGCAACGGCACGGCTTCGGTGAAGCGGCGCGCTTGCACGAGCGCGGCGGCGTAGCCGGTGGCGTAATCTGGATTCTTAGGATCGATTTCAAGCGCGCTCTGGCAATGCGCGAGCGCGCTCTGCGGATCGCGCGTGCGATCAATCGCGCAGAGGCGCGCGTGTGCGACGGCGTTTTTCGGATCGGTTTGCAGCAACGCGAGCAGCGCGGGGCGCGCGACTTTCGGATCGTCGTCGTTCGCCGCAGCAATCGTCGCGACCGGTGCGGCCGACGTATGCCCGTTGGCATCCAACGTGCCGGCGGCTTGTCTGGCCGCTAACGTCTGCAATTCGGTGATGCGTTGTCGCCATTGTTTGACGCGCGGCGATTGCCCTTGCGCCCGCAAGAGGAACTGCAAATCTTCGGTGGCGTGTGCGTAGTCCGCGGCGGCGGCACGCTGTTCCGCGCGCTCTTCACGGGCGATGATGTTTTTCGGGTCGAGTTGAAGCGCGTGCTTAAAACTGTCCGTCGCTGCTTTGTCGTCGCCCGCCGCGCGCTCCAGACTGCCGCGCGCGGCCCAGCTATCGGCGTCCCCGTTCTCGTCGCTCGTCGCGCGTTTGAAGAGCGCGAGCGCCGCCTCCTTGTCGCCGGCGCGCAGCCAGAGCAGGGCATACGTGACGAGCGCGGACTGATCGTCCGGGTCAAGCTCAAGAGCGCGGCGCAAAAACGGTTCTGCCTCTTTGTCACGCTTCTGCTGCGTGAAGAGTAAGCCGAGCGCAGTCTGGGGCAATGCCCACTCAGTTCTCAGTTCGGCGGCCCGGCGCAAGGATTTTTCGGCTTCGGGCAGGCGATTGAGGGTGGTGAGCGCGAGTCCCTTTTGATATTCCGCTTCCGGGTATTCGGGGCGCAGCTTGATCGCTTCGTCATAGAGCGCGAGCGCGCGATCTAACTGGTTGTGCGCCTGCGCCGCCTGTGCCTGTTGAAATAGCTTGAAGGGATCGTCCGCGCCCTGACCCATCCCTTCCACGTCTTGCGCACGCAAGCCGCTTGCGCCGAGCAGACAAAGCAAGATCAGCAGTGTGAAGGTGAAAAAACGTGCGCGCGTGTAAGCCAGCATCGAAAATATTTCCGGTCGGAGTTTGTGTTGTTTGTCTGCGGCCCAAGCCACATGAACCGAAGTGTCTTGCTCGGCGTCGAGCATAACACGCACGCGCAAAGGGCGTCTATTTGTGCCCGGTTGCGCAGTGTGTATGAGATGGATGATGGGTTGCGCTGTCGGGATGCCTGCGCTAACATGCGCCGCATCCCTGTTTTACCAGCATCATTACTGAGCGCGAACTTAAGACGCGGCAGAGTAAAAGCGAAAGGCGCGCCGCAGCATGGCGGTCGAAGTGGAGCGACGAATAGCTGTGAACGATCTGGCCATCAAAGCATCGGCTTATTCCACTAACGAAGTCGGGGCGGCCGCGCCTGTCGTCGCCGAAAAAGAGCGTGCCTTGCGTGTCCTCTTCCGCACACTCGGCTCGGTCGTAGTCGCCTACTCCGGCGGCGTGGATAGTTCATACGTCGCCTATATCGCCACGGCGGAACTCGGCGCACGCGCCTTGTGCATCACAGGCGATTCGCCGAGTCTCGCCGCGCACCTGCGCACACAAGCCCGCGACATCGCCACGCGCTTCGCTTTCCAACACGAAATTATTCAGACCGAAGAGATGAACGACCTGCGCTACACGGCGAATGCGGGCGACCGTTGCTATTTTTGCAAGACTGAGCTGTACGACAAACTCGCGCCGCTCGCCGCCGCGCGTGGCTTCAGTGTCGTCATTGACGGCTCGACGACCGATGACCTCGGCGACTATCGGCCCGGTCGCGCTGCCGCACAAGAGCATGGCGTGCGCAGCCCGTTGATCGAGGTGGGGGTGAGCAAGGCTGAGGTGCGTGAACTGAGCCGCCGCGCGGGGCTGCCGACGTGGGACGCCCCCGCGAGTCCCTGTCTCTCTTCGCGCCTCGCGTATGGCACGCCCGTGACCATCGCGCGGCTGCGCACGATTGACACTGGCGAAGAGATTATGCGCGCATTGGGCTTTCGCGAGTTTCGCGTGCGGCATCACGACGAGTTGGTGCGCCTTGAGATCGCACCGGCGGAGCTTGATCGCGCGCTCGAACGCACCGTCGCCGATGAGCTTGCGCGCCGCTTCCGCGCGCTTGGCTTTCGCTATGTCACGCTCGACCTGCACGGCTACCGCACGGGCGCGATGAATGAAGCCTTAAAAACAGTGACAAGTGACGAGTGACAAGTGACAAGCGAAGACAAAGTTTCTAACTTGTCACTCGTCACTAGTCACTCGTCACTGCTTTTAGGAGATGAACCGATGGCCACTGCACTTGCTGAAGACCAGCTTACCCTGCCGACGGAGACTAATCCGTTCGAGTCGATGATGCAGCGCTTCGACCGGGCGGCGCAGTTGCTTAACCTCGATCCGGATTTGTACGCGGTGCTGCGCGTGCCGAACCGCGAGTTGAAGGTGTACATCCCCGTGCGCATGGACTCCGGGCGCATGCAGGTGTTCGAGGGCTTCCGCGTGCAGCACAATTTTGCGCGCGGGCCGGCCAAGGGCGGGATACGCTATTCGCCCGACGTGACGCTTGACGAAGTGCGCGCCCTCGCCGCGTGGATGACGTGGAAGTGCGCGGTCGTCAACGTGCCGTTCGGCGGCGGCAAGGGCGGCGTGATCTGCGACCCGCAGCAGATGTCGCTGGGCGAGTTGGAGCGTATGACCCGGCGCTATGCGGCCGAGTTGATCGATTTCATCGGCCCTGAAAAGGATGTGCCCGCGCCCGACATGAATACGAACGAGCAGACGATGGCGTGGATCATGGACACCTATTCGATGCACGCGCGGCACACCGTCACGGCGGTTGTCACGGGCAAGCCGATTGACATCGGCGGCTCGGCCGGCCGGCGCGAGGCGACGGGCCGCGGGCTGCTTTTCGTCATCAACGAAGCGATCAAACGCTTCAAGATGTCGCCGCCGCAGACGCGCGTGGTCGTGCAAGGCTCCGGCAACGTCGGCGGCATCGGCGCGCAACTCTTGCACGAAGCGGGCTACAAGGTGGTCGCTATCTCGGATGTGAACGGCGGCATCTACAACCCGGCCGGCATAGACATCCCGGCCGCGCTGGTGCACCTGCGCGCCACCCGCTCGTTCGAGGAATTTGAGAACGTCGAGCGCGTCACGAACGACGAATTGCTCGAACTTGAGTGCGACGTGCTCGTGCCCGCCGCGACCGAGAATCAGATTCGTTCGGACAACGCCGAGCGCATCAAGTGTAAGGTTTTGGCCGAAGGCGCGAACGGGCCGACGACCGCCGCCGCCGATGAAATCCTGCATAACAAAGGCGTTTTCGTCATTCCGGACATCCTGGCGAACGCGGGCGGCGTGACCGTTTCCTATTTCGAATGGGTGCAGGACAGGATGGGCTACTTCTGGAAAGAGAACGTCGTCAACGAGCGTTTGCAGGACGTGATGGTCGCTAGTTTTAACGATGTCGTGAAGTACGCTGACACGCACGGCGTGGACACGCGCACCGCCGCCTACATGCTGGCGATTGACCGCGTGGCCTACGACACGCGCATGCGCGGCATCTATGCGTGACAAAAACGTGCGCGGTTTTTTACGGCTAAGTGGTGAATTTGTCTTGATTTCCACGCGAATCTAAGATATGGTCTGCCGGAGTTTGTTGTCTCAGGAACAATGTGGGGAACGTGTTTGATGAAAGACGTAGATTCCTGACAGTGAACTCTTAGCGTTGACAGCGCGCTGCCGTTTTCGTATAAGCAGTAACGCGCATTTGCAAAAACGAGACAATTCAGTTGAGAGGCGCGTAGAGGCAGAGCCAGCGCCCGCGAACTTTTTACAGGGTTCGGCTCCTCTCGCTGCTCCGTTCCAGCTACAGGCCGTTGCCGGTCAAGAGCGGTAGCAGTTCTACTTTGACTTTGGGTTGTACGCTTGTTGTTTGGAGCGTCTGCGTCTCGGTTAAGTTTGCCGGGTCGCGCGTGAGTACGGATTCTGCATGTCGATGGATAATCACCACCAGCACACAGACCTGCACGCCGAGCCGGTGACCCTAACAACGTGGTCGCCCCTGCCCGCAAAAGTACCTTACTCATTTCGCAGGAGGAATGCGATGAGATTCGCGAGAAGAGCGCCATTGGTGGCGCTCATATTGTTGACATTGTGTGCCGCAACGTCAGCGCAAACGCTCAGGTCGGAAGGCGATCCGCGCAACATCGCCCCGACGGTCGGCACGGGTGGCGCGCCGGGTGGACCCACGGGACTGTTCACCATCTATACTGGTCAGACGCTGCGGAAGAAAGAGTTTACCTTCAGCGTCGCCTATAGCAACTATGACCGCGATCCGGGCAATGTGGATATCGTAGAGGTTCCGGTCAGCTTCCAGCTCGGGTTGAGCGATCACCTTGAGATATTCTTCAACACCGACGCCTATCGCGGCGTCCATGTTGCCAACCCGTCGAACCTGTCGAGCTTCTATCTGCCGAACTCGCAGTTGTTCCTCTCGACGCCGACGATTAGCCCGACGGGCGTGGTGACCTTCACCCCGAACCAGTTGCGCAGCGGCGGCATTGTCGTGCAGACGCCGATTGGGGCGTTGGGACGGAATTTCCCGGGCACGATTGCGCGTCTGCCGGGCGGGCCGTTCTTCGTGCCGTTCCCGTTCACGGGCGGCACGGCCGCCGGCTTCGGGTTCGACCGCGCGGCGATACCGTTCTCAGCGACGCTGGGGCCGGCTTCGGGGGGCAATGGCAATTTCGGGGCCGCCGGGAACTTCCCCGGGATCGGCTCGCCGGTCGGCAGCATCCTGCCGGGCATCATCCTGACGACGGGTGTGATACCCGCGACGCTGACTACCAGAGCGCAGATTATCCCGGCGTCGTTTACCATCGCGCCGTCTTACCTGCCGGATGCGCCGTTCATCAACCGGCTCTATGGCGAGTCGAGCTTCAGCACCTATACGGCTGGCGCGAAGTTCGCTTTGACTGCGCCTGAGCGTTCGTTCGCGGTCGCGGTCGTGCCGTTCTATCGCTGGTACGCCGACAAGGCGGACGACGCGCAGGGCTTCAACCAGTTGCAGCGCGGCGCAAGTCCCGGCGGTAACATTGGCGACTTCGGCGTGGTGGGTGTGGTCGAGGGGCGATTGAGCAAACGCGTTGACCTCTCGGCCAACTTGGGCTACATCTACAACAGCAATCCGAAGAGCAAGGCGTTCGGCGGTGGGGACGTGGCCCTGCTTGATCGGGGCGACGAGTTTCTGGCCGGTATTGGCTTAAACTTCATCGTCAATCGCCATTTCGAGTTCAACGCAGAGTTGAAGTCGGTTGAATACGTCGGTGGTCGCACGCCGAGCGCGTTCCCGAATAATCCGGTTGATACCTTGCTGGGAATTCGCATCTTCCCGCGTCGTTGGTTCGGCATGAGCGCATGGTATCGCGCCCACTTGAACCAACAGGGTAACCGCATCTTCAATAAGACGAATCCGAGCGACTTCCCCGCAGGCTTCCTGCGCTCGGAAGACCCGCACGGTTTCGGCTTCCAATTCTTCGCCGGCCACCGCAACCTGCGTGCGCCGATTGAGCTACCGAACCAAGCGCCGACGGTGAATGTAACGGCCAGCCAAACGTCGCTCACGCTGCCGTGCAGCGAAGCACGTCGCTCGCTGACCTGTACGCCGTCAAATCCAACATCGGTGCAACTCACGGCGAACGCAACTGACCCGGACGGCGACACGCTGCTCTATACGTGGTCAACAACCGGTGGGCGCATTACGGGCGATGGCCCGAATGTGACGTGGGACTTGACGGGCGTTGCGCCCGGCTCGTACAACGCGACGGTCGAAGTTGATGATGGCTGCGGCTGCATCGCCTTCTCGACGACGACGGTCACCGCGACGGAATGCACCGACTGCAAGACCGAGGAAGAGATCGCGCTACTTGCGAAACCCAAGTGCCCGACCATCACGGTGGACTGCCCGACGAGTCTGACGCTGGCCGGTCAGCCGATCACCTTCACGGCGAACGTGAGTAGCGGTAACCCGAATGTCACACCGACCTTCAACTGGACGGTCTCGGCCGGCTCGATCAGCAGCGGGCAGGGTGCCAGTTCGATTACGGTTGATACCACCGGTTTGGCAAGCGGCTCATCCGTGACCGCGACTGTTAGTGTCGGTGGGTTTGACCCGTCCTGCTCGGCGTCGCAGTCCTGCACGGCTGGCATCAACGCGCCACAACTGGGGCGCAAGTTCGACGAGTACGGCAACATCAAACGCAACGACGAGAAGGCCAGACTCGATAACTTCGCCAACGAACTGCAAGCCAATCCGGGCGCGCAAGGTTATATCATCGGTTACGGCGGCCGCACGGGCCGCGCCGGTGAAGCGCAGACCCGCGCCGACCGCGCGAAGGACTACTTGGTCAACTCGCGCAGCATAGACGCCGGCCGGTTGGTGACAGTGGACGGCGGCTTCAAGGAAGAGGCGACGACTGAGTTGTGGATCGTGCCATCGGGCGCGACGCCGCCGACGGCTTCGCCCACGGTGGACGCCAGCGAGGTAAAACCCGCTGCCGCGCCACGCCGCGCCACGCGCCGCGGCCGGCGGCGCGGCCACGATGACGAAGAGTAGCTCTCTAACTTAACGCTCGCGTCTAACAGCTAAAGGCGCGACCTACACCGCACGCGGGCGATGTTTCAAAC
>JANMAD010000063.1:0-22662 GCA_031359515.1 Acidobacteriota bacterium
CAGCGAGCGCGAAGCGGTGCTGACCACGAAGTTGCTGGCCGACGCGGCTGCAACGCCCGTCAAGACTTGCCGCGAGTGCCACGCGCAGACCGGCGCGAAGCCGGCGGAATGGCCCGCCATCCCGACCGTCAAGTATCCGGACGAGGATGACGAGACCACGTTGACGAACGACGAAGCCTATCACCGCAACTGCAACACGTGCCACGACACGGTCAAGAAGCGCGACCCTGCGACGAAAGCGCCGACCACCTGTGCCGGTTGTCACAACGGCGGCACGAAGCCCGCCTAATTGTGCGCCCGCGCGAGTTGCCCTGATTGAGCCTTTGCGGATAACGCGACCGGACGTTGAACGTTTGGTCGCGTTATCTTTATCACGCGCCACATATTATTTCCGAAGGTTAAAATTTCTATGCGCCACTTGATGACCACACTTGCCCTCTGTACCCTTGCGCTCGGCGCGGCCTGTACCTCTGCCGTCACGACCGAGAGTACGTCCGTGCCAGCTAACTCGACGAATACCGGCGCGAGCACGAACAGTTCCGTTGTGTCGAGCGCGTCGCCCAACAGCGTCCCGCCGATCTCTGCGGCGCACGGCAACGCCGCGCCCAACGCTCCTAGCGCGGCCGGCGCAAACGAAAAGCCGGAGGGCGTGGACACGGCGGCGCTGGACGGTAAGATTGAGAAGCTGGAAGCGAAAGTGAAGGCGGGCGGCGCGACCGACGCCGATAAGAAGGCGCTCGCAACCGTCTATCTTGAACGGGCTAATGTTTATCGCGACGCCGGCAGTCCGCGCCTCTACAAATTCGCCCTCGGCGATTACCGGCACGTGCTGCGCTACGATCCGGCCAACGCAGAGGCGACGGATAAGATGAATGAGATTGTCAGTATTTATAAGTCGATGGACCGGCCCGTGCCGACCAATGGACTAGAGCCGTAAACAAGGTACGCATGCGCAGGGCGAAGGGCGAGGGTTATAGACAGGCTGCACAGCCGTGTCTTAACTCTCGCCCTTGCTCTTGCTGTTTGGCAGCTTAGCCGATCTTGATGCCGATGGATTCGAGGAACTTGGTCGGCTTGTCGCCGCCGATCATGGCGAAGATATAGTCGTTCTTGATCGTCGCCTTCACTTCCTGCGAGCGCGCGTTCATCAACACGACCTCGCCGTCGCTAAGCTCTTTGATCGCCGTGCCGAAGAAGACTTTAATCTTGCCTTCGTCAATGCAGTCGTAGACCTGTATCTTGTTGCCGAACTTGAGATCGTTCTTCAGGTCGCTGCGAATGACGAGCGTCACGTCGTTGATCTCTTCGGCCGGGCGGAACGTGATCTGATCGCCTTGCCGCGTGGCGACGAAATCAACGGCCGCTTCAATCGCCGAATTACCAGCTCCCACGACAATGACGCTCTTGCCGTGATAAGCCTCCGGATCGGTCAGCTTATATTTGACCTTGTCCTCGGTGACGCCGTCGCGCGTCACCTTCATCTCCTCGCCGGGCAGTCTCAGCTTCATGGGCGTGCCAGCGTTGCCGATAGCGAGAATGACGCGGCGGGCGCGATAGGTCATCTTCTCCTTCTCTTTGCCCTTCTCGGTCTGCACCGTGAAATAGTCGCCGTCCTCGGCCTTCTTCACGGACTTACAACTCTCATTCTCGCTAATTGTGACGCCGTTCTCCTTCATGTTCATGAACCAGGTGTTCAGCAACACCTCGCGCTGATCACCCGCGACCTTGCGGCGAGCATCGGCGAGCGCGTTGTAACGGTCGTCGGACAACTTGCCCGCATCGATCTCGGCCTGCACCCGGTCACCATAAAGTTGACGTGCCAAGCTGAGCCTGTCTTTTTTGCCTACCTCATCGTCGTTGATCTTGCCTTCGCTCTCATCCTTGAGCAATTGAGCGGTGAGATACTTGTCCTCCGCCTCGAGCAACTGCTCGAACTTGCCGCGCGCGTTAGCCAGCCGGGTGCGACCCGCCTCGTCAATCGTGCCGGTCAACTCCGCTTCAAGGAGTGCCTGATAATTGTCGCGGGTCTGGTTTAACGTTTGCTGGCCGGCGTCGTCTATCGTGCCGCCGCGCTCTGCGGTAAGTAGTGCTTGCATGCGCGTTTTGTCCGGCCCGTCCGTGATTTCTGTGAGAACTTCTTCGACGTACTCTTCGAGACCGGGCAAGCGTATGCCGCCCGTCCATTCCATCGTCTCCGGTTTTAGAAAGACGTACTTCTTCTTCGGATACTTGACGATGGTGGACATCACCGTGTCTTGTTCAATGCCAAGGTAACGGAGACCGAGTCGCTTCGCCATGACCGCGGCTGAGAGTCCCGCCGGCCCCGCGCCCACGATCAATACATCATAATCAGCCTGTGGCTGCGCGCCATTGCCGTTACCGGCATGCAGTTCGTGCGCGATGTGCACCATGGAGGCCGCGCCTTCGTTGGCGGCGTTCTTGATGAGCGGTGTGCCGGAAACGTCGCCGATGATGTAGCAGCCGGGCACGTCGGTCTCGAACGAAGCGTTACGGCGCGGCACTTTGCGCGGCATGATCTTCTTCGTCGTGTTCACGACGATGCACGCCTTCGGATTGACCGGGCATTCGACCTGACAGGACGTGTCCTCCATGCACTGGTCGCGCGCGATTGGTGTCGAGATGCCGTTGACAATCGCCAACACGTCATGCGGACAGGCGTCCACGCAAGCGTGGCAGCCGATACAGCGTTCCGCGACGATGACCGGGTGCGGGTAATTCGGCCCGTCCGGATCATACTTATCAAGCAATTCTTTCGACAGGAAGATGCGTTGGTCATCCTCTTTCTTCGCCGGCAGCGGCTCTTCCAGCAGCTTGCGCGCACGCGCCGCATCGCGCAGTGCAAACGCCACGCCGACCACGAGCATAAATAGGCTGATGCCGACCCAGCCCCACCAGGGCAGGCCGCCGAAGTAAGCCTTTGCGCCGAAGTCGTCGCGCGTCAGCAAGTTCAACGCGAGCAGCAGCACCGTCAGCGCGAGGATGATTACAAGTTGCGACTTTTTCATATCCGTTCAAAATCCGTCGCGCCCTAATATTGCGGGACGCAAGTGTTAAGTTGAAGTCAACGGCCGGAGCGCGCGAGCAGGAGGCGCGCGTCGTGCGCCGTGGTGATGGCCGCTGTCTGTGGCGGCTGCGATAAAAGCTCAGGATTCCAGTGCCGCTTATCTTGCACGTGCTGCACGTGGCACGAATTGCAGTTGGGTTTGTCCTGTGCGATGACCATTTGTTTGGTCTGTGGATCGGCGTAGCCGTTGTGACAGACGCCGCAGGTCGTGCGCGGCGTGGTGCGGTCGAGCGCCGCGCCCAATGATTTGTGACAGCTTGAACAGGACAACTCGCCTGCCGAGTTGCCCGCGAGACCGCCGATGGCGCGCACACGATACAGATGAATCGCGTGGAACTCGCCGGTGAGTTTTTGTTCCGCGTTGCGCCCCGGCCACGTGGCTATCATCTGCTGCACCTGCTGCGGCTTTCGTGCCAGTTGGGCCGGGTCGAGGCCCATCCACGTCCAGTGCTCGTTCGTCACCGGATAGCCGAACGTGCCGCCATGCGGCGTGTGTACCGCCTTGCCGTTGTAGAGTCGCTTGTTGTTGTCGTTGTGACAGCCGGCGCAGGTCATGCTCGGATCGCCGCCGGGCTGGAAACTCGCGCTCATGGGCGCAAGCCCGGCGCGGAAGTTCGCGCCTTTATGTTCCGTATGGCAAGCGGTGCAGCCGATGCCCGCCGCCTCGTGTGGCGGCGTGGTGGTGGCGACGAAAGCTTCCGTCTGGTGACAGGACGCGCAGTTGCCGTTCATGCTGGATTGGATTGAGTGGCAAGAGGTACAGGTGTTGCCATTCGCTTGTTTGGCGATGGCCGGCGTCAGCATCATCGTGGTGCGCGTGTGCGGGTTCGCGACCGGGTTGGGCGAGAAGGCAGTCTTAAAGGTGAAGGCCGCGACAACGGTCAGCAACGCGACGGCGATAGCGGCCCACGTCAAGATGGCGAACGGCCACGGGCGTACCAGATCACGCGTGGGCGTCCAGTTGAAACGAGCCTTGCCGAGCCGCGGCGGTGCATGCGGCCGCAAAGGAGACGGGCGCGTGATCTTGCCGGCCTCGCGTTTACGTTTCTCCCAGAAAACGGAGAGCGCTTCGTCGGCATGCGCGTCGGTGACGGCAGTAGCGGCGGCTTGGGCAGGTAGCATCTCCTCCGGCCCCACGTCCAACACCTCTGTGTCACCGATCCTGACGGCCGTCTGATAGATGACACGCAGCTTGAGCGCCTTGCGCTCGTGCGCGACGTAGACGAAGAAGGGGCCGATCTGGATGATGTCGCCATCGGCGAGCGCCTCGCGCTCTTCGACTAAACGGCCGTTGACCGTGGTCGAATTCGACGGGCTGAGGTTGAAGACGTAGAACTGCCCGTCCACTTCTTTCATGCCCGCATGCAAGCGCGACACGGTCGGATGGTTTAAGACCAGTTCGCAGTCGGGCAGGCGACCGATGGACAGCCCTTCGGTCACGAGCGTGACGGGATCGACGGACTGATCCTCGCGGTTAATGATGAACGTGCTTAACTGTTGCTTCATGCTCGGTTAAGGGGCGGATGGAAAAGCCGTCGCTGCTCTTCAGCGTACGGCGAAAAAAGTGACCTGCACGATGTGGACGAACATCAAGACCAACATCAAAGATGTCGCGACCACGTGCGGCGCGAGCCACAGCTTGAGCAGTTGATGTAGATAGATCAGCGAGTCCACCCGCCGGAGCGTGACGGTCGCTTCAACCGCTTCGATCAAATAACGTTGCGCGTCCGGGTCGCGCAACTGCTCAACTTCCGGATGAATCTCTTTACGTGCTTCCGCCAGCAGCGCCGACAGTTCTTCCCGCCGCAGATATTGTCTGAGCAGATAGCTGAAAGACAGATAGCGCTTACGCACTTTGCGCCGGATAGTCTCGCGCACTTCCTCGCCGCACATCTGCCCGATGGCGGCCAAATCATCGCTTAGCTCTGCGCGCCGCGCCCGTAGGTCTTCGATCAAAAGCGGCTCGCCTTCGATGCTCGTCATGATGCGCGGCACGATGAGATAACAGGCCACGCCGAAGAGACCGGACACGATCACGAGGTCGAACGCGATCATCAGCAAAGACGTGAGCGCGCCGCCGGTGTGTTCGCCGCCGTGGAGTAGCAGCAATATGCCGGCAATGACCCCGAAGTAAACGTGCGCGAGCAGCCAGTAGCGCAACGCTCCCGCCCGCCGGCGATAAACCTGCTTGCGCGCGGGATAGGCCATCACGACCGCGATGCCGCCGAGACCGATCAGCCCGGTAATCCAGCGAATTGACAACCAAGTGCCGCCGATGCGCCCGTCGAGGCCGTAACGCCCTAAGCCCCAAATGGTTGCGGCGGTCAGGGCAAGGGTCATGATCACGCCGAGCGTGTGCCAGATTCGCGCGGTCGTATCTTTCTTGTGAATGTTACGCCCGATGGCCTGCGTCTGCGTGCGATAGACGGTGCCCAACTTCTGCTGTACTTCGGTGAAATACTCGCGCGGGTTGACGCGCACGAGCGCGCCGGTCGGGCAGTTCTCCTGACACGAATAGGCGTGTGTCCCAGCGCCCGGCGGGTTGAGCGGTGTGCTGTTACAGAGATTACATTTGACCGCGACGTTGTTATCCACCTCCGTGACGGGCGGCGGCGGCGAGTGCGGCGCGATGTCGAACCACGCGAAAGCGCGCTGTTTGAACGTCAACGGCTCAGGCACGGGCGGTTTGCGCGGCACCATCGTGATCGCGTTGTAAGGGCATTGCGTCGCGCAGTCGCTGCAACCGATGCAGGTCTTCGGGTCAATATCGATCTGCCCGTTGCTGAAACGACCGATTGCGCCCGTGGGGCAGCCGGTCAGGCATTCCGGGTCTTGACAGTGCATGCAGACGGAGGGCGAAAGCATGTGCTGCACGGACGAACTGCCGACGCGCTTGGGCCGCTCGATGTGTATGCCGCGCCGGAGCAGGCGCGACTGCCCGTGCATGGTATGGCACGCGAGCGAGCAATTGCCGCAACGCACGCACAAATCCATATCCATGACCAGCAGGTTCGTGCCGTCTACCAGTCCGGTGCTGATCTCTTTCTCGGTGGCGACGACAGTCAACGGATCGGAAGTCTTCAACAGTTCTACGTCATCGTCGGCGGCGGAGAACTCAGGGAAACTGCGCATGACGGCATCGCGCAGTTTAGGGTTGGAGCGTAGGTGCGAGATCGAGATTTCGAGCACCTCCGTGCGTGCGAGGATCGTCGCCGTGTACTTCCAATCGCGATCCTCTGTCACCCCTTCGAGGCCGAGGCAATTGCCCGCGCCGAGAAAATCGAGGGCGAGGCTTTCGTCCGCGCCCATGGCCAGATCGGCCACGCCCGCGCTCAACTCCAACCCGCGCATGCGTCGCGCCCAGCCGGTCTTGAGAAAGACGATGCGGTCAATGGGATCGCCCTCGCGGTGCAGCACATGGTTCTTGCCATAGACCATGAAGCGCGCGGAATCGCCGAGTTGCGTGAGCAATTCGGGCGAGAAGACATCCTGCGTCGCCTGGCGCACCTCTTCGAGCGTGCGCCCCAGCCCGTGCTTGCGATAGGTTACGTCGAGCTTATGCCCGAACGTGTTGAGTTTGCGCAGCAGGCGCAGGGCAGGGCGGGTGACCTCGAAGACCGTGGCCTTCGCGTTGGGCGGCACGACGACCGTAGCATTGCGCGGCACGCCCGCGAGGATCGCCATCTCGCCGAAGCTTTGGCCGGGCGGGATCGAGCCGATCTTATTTTGCTTGCCCTGTGCGTCAGACACATACACGTCGGGTTGGCCATCCACGACGATGTAGAAGGTGTTGCCGCCCCAATCGCCCTGATGAATGATCTCTTCACCCGCAGTGTACTCGTAAAGGCGGAGATAGGGGCCGACCTTCTTGCCATTGTAATTGCGCCCGTAGGCGATCACTTCAAGGTCAAGCTCGAACTTGAAGTGGCCATCGTGCTTCTCAACCAGCTCGGAGAGCAGGTCCAGACGCTCGATGGCGTCGAGAATAGTTTTATGTTTCTTGATCTCTTGCGGCATAGCGTTACATCGGTTGTGGCAGCGTGCATCGCCGGGAGCGACGCATAGCTAAGGCTGTTGCTGAATAGAACGCGGTAAGCTCGAATTGAACGCGGCGCATTATAGCACCGCATGTATGTCTGGAAGCAAGAACTTCATGCGCCGGAGAAACAGAAAATAAAGCGGCGCGGGTTACGTGGGCAAAAAGCAGCAAAATGGAAAGGGGACGAGACCGCATGATGGCAAGCTCGTCACCGCAGCCTCGTGCAATCCGTCATCGGCTGTAGCGCGTGCGCCTAGATCGCTTTTCAACTGAGTGGATGGCACACGGCGATTCACCACAGAGACTCAGAGGACACAGAGATGGCGCGGAGGCTTGAATGAACCTATCTCTGTGCGCCCTCTGTGCCGTCTGAGTCTCTGTGGTGAGTATTGCTTGCCATGCATGCAATTGCATGTTGTTCACTCCCACGTCTCTTCATGGCCGGAGTTGCCGTCTTGATCGATAAACGACAGCGTGATCTGCGGCCCCTTGATCTTCAGCAAGGCAAAGGTGTGCGTGCCGCGATAATCCGGGTCGTTGGGCTGGGCGCGATTATCAATCCACTTGACGGGCACTTTTTGCGCGCCGGTCGGAAGATTGTAGGGGAAGCAGCCATTGCCCAGACAGATCGCCTTGACGCCCTGTTGCTCTTCATACACGACACAGAGATGCTCGTGCCCCCAGATCCAACCGTAAATCTGTTTTTTATCGAGCAACGGTTGCACGCTCGCTTGCAGGCTGCTTGTGTCGGCTTTCTCGTAGGCCGAAAAGAGCTGATGGTGTGAGAGCAGAATGGTCTTGGGATTGTTGCCCTTGAACTGAGCGTATAGCCAGTCGGTCTCCTCTTTATTCATCTGGTGCTCAATATAGCCCGTGTCCAATCCGATGAAGCGCCAGTTGTCGTTCGCCAGACTGAAATAGCTGGCGGGCTGCTTGAACGCCTTCAGCGTGGTGTCGAAATAGCCGTAGCCGCCGCTGTACATCTCGTGGTTCGAGTTGAGCGCGAAGGACATGCCGGGTGTGGTGGGCGTCGGCCAGTATTTCAAAAAACGATCCTGCACTTCGGTCGGCGTGCCGGCGTAGTAAACGTCGCCGAGATGAATCACGTGGTTCGGGGCCAGTTTGTTGATCTGCTTGGCCACGGCCTGTGCCGCCGCGTTGCCGCCGCCCCAGTCGCCCACGATGGCAATCGTCGTCTCATTATCCATCTTGAAACGAAAATCCGTCACCGACTTGTGCGTGATGAACTTGTGCTTGCCTTTGAGGATGGCCTTGGCTTTCGCCCAGACAACCTCAACCCAGCGCGGGTCAAGGTTATCAAACTGCTCCATCAACGCCGCCGCCCCGGTTTTACCGCCGGCCTGCTTCTTTGCGCCGGGTTTATTAAAATCAGCCAGACTCGCTTTGCTACTGGCGGCTTTCTTCGTCCCGACGGACTGTGCCTTCGCACCCTTCTTTTTTGCGGCGGCCGGTTCAGGATTGACCGGCCCGACGCGCTCATTCAGATATTCGTCCATCGCGGATTGAAAGACGGCAATGGTGGCATCGCGCGGCGCATACCAGCCACCAGCCGTGCGTTCGTTGGTCAACTCCAACCCGGCTGCATGTGCCCCTTGCTTCATCTGCTCGCGCTGATAACCACTTTTCAGCATGTCCACGATCTGATCGCGTTCAGTCGCCGACTTCACCTTACTGGTCACTGACGCCGCTTTCGACATTCCCTTCTTGGCCGTCGGAGCGGTCTGCCCCAATTGCGTCATAGTCTGCTTAAGTAGCTTGAGGACTTCGGCGCGATTGCCTGTGACTTCGTGCATGGACAGTTCCTTTCATTTGCTTAGTTGTGAATGGCCGTGACCTATAGCACGCACAGGGGCGATTACACCGACTGAATAGCGCGCATCAGATCGACTAATCCGGCCCCCTGAAAATAGCGTTCACGATGCAAGTCGGTGGCGGTCGAAAGAAAGATTTGCTTGACCCTTTCGGCTTCACCGATGAACTCGCGCCGGGCCGAGAGAAAGGCCGCGATGACGCCCGACACGTGCGGCGCAGCCATGCTCGTGCCGCTGTCCTCCCGATAATCGCAGTCGCCCTTCTCCTGTCTGACCTTCGCCCGCGCTGCACCGGCGGCGCATGAAATAATCTTCTCGCCCGGTGCGATCAGATCGGGTTTGCTGCGCCCGTCGCCGGTCGGCCCCTTCGAGGAGAAGTAGGACACGCCATAGACGTGTGGCATGTCGCGATGGGTCGAGCCGACTGTAATCGCATGCTCGGCGTTGCCGGGATCGTTTATGGTGAGCGCTAGCCCCGCCGTTACTGATGCCCCGCTCATTGTTTCTAATGTGCCGTAGCCAGAGTTACCGGCCGCCACTACCACCACCACGCCCGACTGCACGAGCCGGTTCACTTCGACGCAGAGCGGACTTTGACCGCAAGCGAACCACTCCGGCTCGAAGTTGTGCCCGACACTGAGGTTGACGCCTTGAATGATGAGCCGCCGCCCGTAGCCGTTCCACTCCTGAATCTGATCAATAGCCGCGATGATATTGCTCACCTCGCCGAAGCCTTCCTCGTCGAGCACGCGCATGTTGACGAGTTTGCACTTCGGAGCCATGCCTGAGATGGCAGCAATCGGATGTTCGCGGTAAGCAATGTTGCCTTTCTCGTCACGCTGCTGGACGTAAGCCTTGATGCCTTTCCCCTTGCCTTGCGGCGTAGCCTCCGCGTGTAATTCGCCCGCGATGATGCCGGCGACGTGTGTGCCATGGCCGTAAGGATCGTCATTAACTACCTTGCCGCCGGTGAAGTCCATGTGCTTAAGCGGCGGTTTGAGATCGAGATTGCCGTGTAGCTTGAAATGCGGGTGCGAGCGATCAATGCCGGAGTCCAGCACAGCCCAGGTGATGTCTGCGCCAAAGGCGGAGAAGGAAGCATGCGCCGCGTCCGCCTTCACCGTGCGGATCGAAGCATCAATGAGCGCCTTGATCTTAAAGTCGGGCCAGATGTGATAGATAGCGCGGGCGGGAAATTTCGCCCCGACAATTCTTTTCTTCAGCGCATCGCTTGGGTCGTTATCCTGCCTGACCAGTTTGCGGATCACCTCGCCCGTTAACGCGGCAAACATGTATTGCTGGTTCGACCCGCCCTTCACCCTAATCTCTTGCAGCGGCTTCGCTCCGCCGCCTTTTGATTGTACGACGATGGCCTTGATCTTTTGCGTCACCCATTTGCGGGCGCTCTCCCGGCCGCCGGGGAACTCTAGATTCAAGTCAATGAGGATGCGATGGGCTTCAAGCGGCTGGGCCGGGTTCTTCGCCAACTCATCATCCTCTTTCTTGAGGATTTTAAGTAGCGGGATAGCGATCACCGTGCGATCCAGATTCTCCGGCACGAATGGTTTCTTCTCCGGATCGCTTTGCGGTAGTTTGATCTCGCTCGCCGACTGTGCGGTGGTTTGCGCCGGTTGTTGCTTCGCAGTCTTACGCCGGGGCCGGCCGGCCGCTGCTTTACGTTTGGCGGGCATCGCTTACCTCCATGCTACGCTTGGTTGCTGGAATCAGTGAGTTTGCGCCAAGCATTGAAACTTACGAGAGATGCTCTTTGTTCGGCGGTTGAAAAAGGTGACGTGAGGCTAATACAGTACAGCTCTCGTCAGTAGAAAAAGTTGCGCGAATAGGAATGAGCGAAGACAGCACTGAAAAGCAAGCAGAGAATATTTACAAGCCGACCCACTGTCAAGGATTTTCTCAGGCTACAGGGAGCGACCGCCGAAAGAGTGCGCAGAAGAATTGGAACTGGCGGCCGGGCGGGACGTGGAATATCTGTGCGGGCGTAGTTGACGTGTATAATTTGTGTGGCACACCCGGCCCGGCCCGTTCAAGCGGAGGTGCAACGGGCAGTTTCTATCGGTGAGATGTTGGGCGAGCCTGCCTGTCCTGATGAGCGCGCTGTCAACCATTGACGATTTCGGCCGGGCGACCGTCGTGCGGAGCGCGGTTGTGGCCGACGTGTCGTCGGATCACGGGCTGTTGGCCGCGGCGTGCGCGGGCGACGAGGCGGCGTTCGCCGAGTTGGTGCGCCGCTATCGCAACCAGATTACCAACTACGTCTATCGCATGACGAACGACTACGACCTCGCGGTCGATCTTGCACAAGAGACTTTCCTGCGCGTCTATCGCGCGGCCGACCGTTACCAGTCCACTTACGCCTTCTCGACCTACATCTACCGGATCGCTACGAACCTCGCCATCAGTGAATTGCGCCGACGCAAGCGTCGCCGGCTCGTCTCGCTGTCCGGTTTTTTTCAAGAGCGCGAGCGTGGAGGCGAACCGGCGGAACTCGACCCGCCGGACATGCGCCCTTTGCAGGACGTGACGCTCGTGACGGACGAACGGCGGGCGGCCGTGGCGCGGGCGATTGCCAGTCTGCCGGAGAAGTATCGCGCGCCGCTCGTGCTGCGTGACATAGAGGAGCGCAGCTACGACGAGATTGCGCGCATACTCGAACTGAGCGAAGGCACGGTCAAGTCGCGCATCAGCCGCGCACGCGCTTTCTTGCGCGATAAATTGCAGGGTTATTTATGAGGGGTGAGAGATGTTGAGTTGTAAAGAATGTCGTCGGGAGATCGAGTTCGCCGGGCGCGGGGCAGCTTTGCCCGTGCAGACGAGCGCACACCTGGACGTATGCGTTGCCTGTCGCGCGTTTCAAACGGAGCGGGCGTCTTTGCGTTGTCTGATCGGCACGCTTGAGCCGGTGGGCGCGCCGCCCGATTTCGAGTTTCGCCTGCGCGCACGTATGGCGGCGCAACAGCGACCCGCCGCGCGCTTCGCTCTGCCACACTTTGCGCCACGCACCCTCGCGATCGCCAGCGCTACGTGCCTCGTCTTAGTATTCGCTGCTACTTATCGGTGGCATGAGCAACAATCCGTCTCCGGCGATGCGCCAATGACAGCACAAGGGAATAAGACAACCGCGCCACCTGCAACGATTCAGCCGAAGCCGGTAGAGAGTGTTGGAATAGATAATGCGAACTTGTCGCCCGCAGATAAAAATTCAAACCCCCAAGATGTGAGAGCAGTGGCGCAGGCGCAGCGTCATGCGTTGCCGGTTGAGCGCGGCATTGTGGCAGGTCTGCGTGCGCGTAAGGCAGCCAGAGGCGCGGTTGATGTTAATGATTTGGGCGTGAACGGCGTGACCGCAGTGACCGAAATAGCAACGCTCAATCCGGCAGTAGTACCGTCCATGCCCGTGTCAGTGGCCGCTTCGGCCAAGCCGTTGCAAATTTTATTCAAGGACACACAAGGCACGGCCCGCATGATCTCGGTCGCACCGGTCGCGTTCGGTGCGCGCGATCTACTCGGCGGCCGGGGCACGGCGGCGCGTGTGAATGCGGCCACCGATCAGGGCGTGTGGTAATAAAGCAGATGATGAGCGTGGGGCAATACAGTTCAAGCCAAAGTATTAGCGCAGGGCGGCGCGCGGTCAGTGCGCTTGCACTAGGGATCGGCTTGCTCACACTCTTGCTCAGCGTCCATGCGCAGCAAGCCGGCACGCTCATGCCGCAATCTCCGCCCGCGAAAACTTTGCGCCCGCTCGCGCGCCAATTGAGATTGCCGCTCGCAAACGCGACCGACCCGGGGCTGCCTGTGATCACCGTCCTGCATCGTCTGAGCGGTTGGCGGCTGCGCGCTATGCTGGAGCGTCCGGACGCGCGTTTGACCGCATCAGCTTTTGATGATCAGTTCATCCGCACGAATATCGTCGCCGGCTATGTGCTGCCAGATGGTCGCTCCGTCGTTGCGCGGCTGCCACGCGCCGATGCTGAGATGCTCGAACTGACCGCGCAATTTCACAGAGGCGGCAGACAGGCAGGGGCGGAGCCGGCGGCCCTCACGCTCGTGCGCGGAGATGGCAGCGAAATCAAGGCCAGCTTCGTTGGTCTCGATGCCACGACTGGCCTGTCGTTGCTGGAAGCTGAGCAACCCATCGCGTCGTCCACGCCGGCGCTTATGTCGCCCGTGCCGGCCGTCGGCCAACGTGTGCGCGTGTTTGCGCCCGTGCCGGCGGTTAAGCCGGCCGCAACAACTACGCCGCCGCCCGCACAGGCCGATAGCGCGCCGCAGGGCGATGAAGGCGTCATCTACATGAGCATGAGCGAGGCGGCGGGACAACTCACACAGATCAAACGCTCGCCGACTGGTAAGCCCACTGAATTCACGGTTGAGGTTGCACAGGTATCGTCCGAATGGGCGGGCGGCATAGCCTTCGGCGAGTCCGGCACGCTCGTCGGCATCGTCGCCACGAGCGATGCGCGGGCAGCACGTCTAGTCTCGGCTGATACCGTGCGCGCGGCGGCGGCGCGTGTGGCAGCCCGGCGGGCGAGTGTGCCGCAACCGTGGCTTGGCGCACGCGGCGATTCGGTTGCGCTTGCGCCGCTTGATTTGTTCGTCGCGCGCGGTTGGCCATTGCTGGAAGCCCGTGCGTTGCTCAACCGCCGACAGGGTGTATTGTTGACCGAAGTTGCGCCGGGCACACCGGCCGCGTTGGCGGGCTTACGGGCCGGGGATGTCATCTCCCGCATCAGCCAGCGCGAAGTGCGCAGCGTCGAGGACATGTCGCAGTTGTTACAAGAGTTGGGCAGCAACACGGTCGCGCGGTTCAAGGTGTTGCGGGCGCAAACTCCACCACTTGATCTCAAGGTGCGTTTAAGCGAAGCGCGCAACCCGTCGCTTGAGACGGCGCAGGCCGAAGCGCGGGCTGCTGAAGCCGAACTTCATTTAGCTCAGAGCGAGATTCAGCTTGCCGCAACGGCAGCGCGGATTAAGGCGGCCAACATGCGCGCGAGCGCGGCGCGCAAACGGCTCGCCGAAGCGGAGGCGCGAATCGAATCTGCCAGCCGCACGCACTTCGGTCAGCCCGCGTCCATGTTGCTGCGTTACGGACTTGAAGCTATTCAAATTTGGCCGTCGGACACGGCCGACTCCAACGCGGCAGGCTTGCTCGTCGTCGGCGTGCGCCCGCAGAGCGCCGCCGCCCGCGCGGGTTTGCAGCTTGGCGACATCGTCGAGACGATTGCGGGGCGACGGGCCAGCGATATGTCCATCAGCCCTCTGCCTAGTTCGGAGACGACCCTTACGCTCGGTGTCAGACGCGATAGTCAGCAGCTAACCGTCAGCTTAACGCGCGAGCCGGAGAACTAAGCTCGGTGCGCCTTAGTTCCAACCGTGCTCCGTCCCAACGCGGCGCAGCGATCAAATTCCACCCTGCGTAAACATTAATTCACCTTACCATTCCTGCCCGCACGGCCCTGACTTGTGCTAAGCTAACGCCCGTCAAAACCGCTCGTTTAGTTTAATCTCTGCATTCACGCTCAAGCTGAGGGGCACGACTCTCATGCTGCACGACGCCGTTGCTTACTATCACGAGTTACTCGCCGACGAGGAACTAGCGGAATCTTCGCGCGCCATGCTTGAGGCGCGGTTGACCGAGGCCAAACTGATCTTTGGCGGCCGTCCCTTATCGCCTTACCTGCGCCCGCACTTCGTCACCGCAGAGGATTACACGCGCGTGCGCGCCGTGTGCGAAACTGTCTGGGGCGCGATCCAAAAAGTGAAGGACGCAGCGGTTGTGGATACGTCGCTCGTGGACGAGTTGGGGTTAACCGCCATCGAGCGCGAGTTGGTCAGCATTGATCCCGGTTACGGTGAAGTTTCACCGACCGCACGGCTCGATTCGTTCTTGACCGATGACGCATACAGTTTCGTCGAGTTGAACGGCGAAAGTCCGGCCGGCATCGCCTATGCCGACGTGGCCTTTGAAATCTTCTCCGCGCTGCCCGTCATGCAGCGCTTCGCCGAACGCTACGAGGCCCGCCCGCAGTTCGGTCGTCATCTGCTGCTTGAAGTTCTGTTGCGCGCTTACACGGAGTTTCTCGGCCATAAACCGGAACGCGCGCCGCACATCGCCATCGTCGATCTGAAAGATTTGCCGACGCAGAAAGAGTTCGAACTGTTCAAGGAGTACTTCGAGCGTGAGGGCTATCCCGCGCGCATCTGTGCGCCGGAGGAATTAGAGTTTACCGGCGGTCGTCTTAGCACAGGCGATTTCGAGATTGACATCGTTTATAAGCGCCTGCTCGTCAACGAGTATCTGCCGATCATGGAAGCGCAACCGGCTTTGCTCGATGCTTATCGTGCCCACGCCATTTGCATGGTCAATAGTTTCCGCTCGAAGATGATCCACAAGAAGGCGCTGTTCGCGGTGTTGACGGACGAACGCCATGCGCGTCTTTTCACCGAGCAAGAGCACGCCGCGATCCGCGCGCACGTCCCGTGGACGCGCAAGGTCCGCGCGGAGCGGACGGAGCATAAGGGTGCGCAGATAGACCTGCTGGCTTTCGCCGCCGCCAACCGCGACCGGCTCGTGCTGAAACCTAACGACGACTACGGCGGGCACGGCATCTACATCGGTTGGAATACGAACGAGAGCGAATGGCACACGGCGTTACAGCACGCGCTCAATAATGGCGACTATCTCTTGCAGGAGCGCGTGCCCACCGCGCGCGAAATGTTCCCGGCGCTCAAGTCCGATGGCTCGTTCGAGTTCATCGAGCAACTCGTGGATCTTGATCCGATGTTGTTCTATGGCAAAGTCGGCTCGTCCTTCACGCGCCTGTCATCCAACGAGTTGGCTAACGTCACGGCCGGCGGTGGCATGGTGCCGACCTTCATCATAAATGCGAAGAGTTAACGCTGGCAAAAGGAGCTTGTACCCATGAGCAATGAGCCGGAAGCAGAAGCGGCGGCGTTCGCAGAGCGACGGCAGCACGACCGTTCGCGCCTGATCGTGGACGTATTCTTCGATGGCATGGACATGACCGGCGTCGCCAGTACGAAAGACATTGGCGCGGGCGGGTTGTACATGAACACGCACACGGAGTTGCCCGAAGGCGGCTTGTTGACGCTCCGCATCCCGTTCCCCGAAGGCGATGTGGTGGTCAACGGCGAAGTGGTGTATAGCAATCCGGGGCGCGGTGTGGGCGTGCGTTTTCACGGGCTGAACGAAAAAGAACGCGCCTTGATGGATCGTGCGCTGGCGCATAACGATGACTGATGGACACGGATGCGACAACGCAATTGCGCTGGCGCGACCTGGCGGCGGACGTGCGCGTTGCGCTCGCCAATCGGCTCGCGGGCCTCTGGGGCGCGCCGACCGACGAGGCAGCCTTCGACAATCTCGCGGTGGACAAACAACAGGCATTGCTGCTCTTGCTGCGGCGCATGCGGCAACAAGATTTGTGGCACGTGGTCAGCAAAGTGACGAATGTCTATGGTGAAGGCGGTGTCGGGATGAGTTTTGACGCGTGGCCCGTGGTCGTCGCGACGCTCAAGCGCCGGCCCGACTTTGCGCGCCAGTTCGCGAATCATCACAACACGACCGGTGGTTTTTATGAGCGCGGACGCGGCGCGGGCGTACTCCATTTTCTCTACGTGGACAAGCCTGACCAGCCGCGCGCGTGGCAGGTGCATTTCGATCTCTACAGCCCTGTGCATTCGCCCGCGAGTTTGCTGCAACATCTCCGCCACGAGTTTATCGGCAAGCTCACGCCCGACTGGCGCGCGATCACAACGGCTCTACGGGATACCGCATAACTTAATTTGAGGCAGCGCGGGAGGAAGCATGGAGCAATATACGCTCGGTATCGAAGAGGAATTTCAGATCGTCGATCCGCAGACGCGCGAATTGAAGTCGCACGTCTCTGAGATACTGGACGAGGGGCGCATGCTGCTCGGCGAGCAGGTGAAGCCCGAAATGATCCAGTCCATGATCGAGGTCGGGACGGGCATCTGCCAGAACATCGCTGAGGCGCGCACGGACATCACGAACCTGCGCGCGATCATCTCGTCGCTCGCACGCAAGAAAGACTTGGCGATTGTCGCGGCTTCGACGCATCCGATTTCGCTGTGGAAAGAACAATTGATTTACGACGATCCGCATTACGCGTTGCTGATCGAAGAGTTGCAGATGGTCGCGCGCTCGCTCTTGATCTTCGGCTTGCACGTCCACGTCGGCATTCCCGACCGCGACCGGCAGATCAACATCATGAACGCGGCGCGCTATTTCCTGCCGCACGTGCTGGCCCTCTCGACCTCTTCGCCCTTCTGGCTGGGCATCAACACGGGGTTGAAATCCTATCGTTCAGAAGTCTTCAAAAAGTTTCCACGCACGGACATTCCTGATTATTTTGATTCGTACAGTGCGTTTGAACGCTACATCGAGCTGTTGCTCAAAACGAACAGCATCAGCAACCCGAAGAAAATCTGGTGGGATATACGCCCGCATCCGTTCTTCCCCACGCTGGAGTTTCGCGTCTGCGATATTCCGACGCGGGTGGACGACACCATCGCGCTCGCTGCCCTGTTTCAAGCTATCGTGGCTAAGCTCGACCGGCTGATCGAGAAGAATCTCGGCTTCCGGCTCTACCGGCGGATGTTGATTCAGGAGAACAAGTGGCGTGCGGTGCGTTACGGGCTGGACGGCAATATGATCGACTTCGGTAAACAGAAAGAAGTGCCGACGCGCGATCTCATCCTCGAACTGCTGGAATTCGTGGACGAAGTGCTAGACGATCTCGATTCGCGCAAGGAGGTGGAGCACATTCACACCATCCTTGCGCGCGGCACGTCCGCCGACGAACAACTGCGCGTATTCAGTGAAACTAACGACTTGAAGTCCGTCGTTGATCGGTTGATGGAATTAACGCTTGAGCACGTGCCCTCCTAGCGCAAAAGAAGATGCGGGTGCGGGCGTAGTCACTACCCGCCCGCTACCGCAGGCGGTACTGACACAGACACTCAAAGCCCCGATTGATCGTGCCTGATCAGTCGGGGCTTTTGTGCATTTCACAGCGCGCTTGCTCAGTGCTCGTGTTGTAAGGCCAATCGCAGGAAGTTCTCGAAGATGATGCGGCCGTCGCGCGATTCGTTAGGGTGCGCCCAGCGTGTGGCGCGCGTGCGGTCGTAGTCCTCGAACGATTTTTCCAGATGGAACTGGACGGTGTAGATGAGTTGCCCGCCGGTGCGTTTGACCATCATCTGGTTGCGGCAGAAGTAAGCGGTGGCTAATAGCTCGAACTCTGCGGGCACGCGGTCAAGTTGCAGCCCGTGGTTCTGCCAGACGCGGAGGATGCGCGCCTCGGTCGTATAGTCCTGCCAGAGACCGGTGTCGGGGTCTTTGATGCCGCGAAAGATCGGGTCGTCCGGATCGGTGATGCGAATGAAACGATACTGATACTCGAACGAGCGGCGCGTGCGATTCTCATGCTGCTCTTGCCGGTCAAGCGTCAGGATGTGTGCCCCGAAACTCAAGCCCAGCAACTGATGCCCGCCGCAGATGCCGAGTAACGGCATGCGCGTGGTGCGGACAAACTCGCTGAATTTGTCGAGCAGCGCCGGGCTGTAGAGATCGAAATCGGTGAGCGTGCCGCTCAATACAATCGCGTCCGGGCGAAAGTCGGCGGCAGCGATGGCCACTTCGGACAAGTGGGCAACGTGCGTGTCGGGTTGGCGCACGAGCCGTGCAATGTTGTTGCGGATGTTGCCCACGGCCATACCCGCGATCTTGCGCTCGCGTTGCAGGTAGGTGTCGGTGCGGCGGCCCCATTCGGCTAAGGCCACGTCGGAGAGGTCGGCGCGGTCGCGCAGTAGATCGTCCACGATCAGCACGCGCGCCGTCTCGATCCGTTTTTCAATCGGCTCGTAACGACAGAAGGTGCGCTGGTTGAAAGGGAAGGGCAGCGGCTCAGCTTGATCAATCGGTGTGATCGCTTTGTATTCGAGTTCCTGCATCGTCCTCTTAAACAGTCGCGGCCATTAGCCGGTCATGCGCGTTGCGGCCGTTGTTTCGTATTTTGGTTGAACTGCGGTACAGCCGTCCCCGCGCCGGCTACTGCAATTTCCTGTCGCGCTACGCCCACGAGCAGTCGCCGCACGCGCGCACGAAACGCCGGGCTGCGCGCGGCGGCATTGTGCTCAATGAGCAATAACATGCGTTGCCATGCGGATTCAAGCTCATCCGCGAGCGGCGAGGTGCGCGTGATGTCGTAGGGCACGGCGACCGCCGGACAAGCCAGCCGCGCAAAGACCGCGAGATAACGCGCGGTCGCCAGATCGGGGCAGGACAAACGCTTGCGCCCCACTTTCAATTCAACGCCGAGCAGCGTGTGTTGCACGGCCACTTCCACCCGACCATCTGCCTGTGGCAACTGATACGAGCGCGTGCGTAAAGGGAGGACGCGGGCGCGATACATCTCCGGTAGCCAAGATGAGGCGAGCGTCTCCTTGATCTCATTCGCCACCGCGTCAGAGCCAACCGCACGGGTGGTCTGTTTCGCCCGCACCGCCGGCGCTACACCTGTTTGCTCAACACTCATAGCCGTACTCGCTGACAAGGGACAGGATAATGTCTTAACCCGTCGCCTGTCATCCGCGACGGCTTAAGGTCGCATCTGACTGAGGGCGGAATGCGAGCCGCGCAGGGTATCCAGCACCCAACCCGGATAGATGCCGAGATAGAGAACGGCGGCGATAGTCAGCACGAGCGCAATGGCGATGCTCGCGGGCACGCGCGGCGGCGTCCACGCGGTCGTGCGCTCGCGGAAATACATCACCACGACCAGCCGCAGATAGTAATAGACTGACACCGCCGAATTAAGCACGCCGACGATCACTAGCACCGTGTACTTGCCGTTAGTGCCCGATAGATTCAACGCCGCGCGGAAGACCATCACCTTGCCCATAAAGCCGGCGGTCAATGGCATGCCTAGCAGGCTCAGCATAAACAGCGTGAGCGCGGCGGCGAGCACGGGCGCGCGGAAGCCGATGCCGTTGTAGTCTTCAATCTCTGTGCGCCGGTCGCCGGCCCGCGCGATGAGCGTGACGACGGCGAACGCGCCGAGATTCATCACCGCATAAGCGAGCAGGTAGAAGATGACGGCCGCGATGGCCTCGTTACGTTGGCCTTCGTCGTTGGTCGCACCGGCCGCGACGAAGCCAACGAGCGCGTAACCCGCGTGCGCGATGGACGAGTAGGCGAGCATGCGCTTGACGTTCGACTGCACAATCGCGGCGAGATTGCCCACCGTCATCGTCAAGATCGCCAGTACGTAGAGAACGCTCACCCACGCTTCGTGAATCGGTGCGGCATTCGATGCGGTCACGGCGGCGACGAACGGAAAGCCGAACAGGAAGACGCGCATAAAGCCGGCGAATCCGGCCGCTTTCGGCCCCGCCGCCATGAAGGCCGTGACGGGGGTCGGCGCGCCCTCGTACACGTCCGGCGTCCAGACGTGGAAGGGCGCGGTCGCGATCTTGAAACCGAAGCCGACGAGCAACAGGGCCGCGCCCGCATAGAGGAGCGCCGGGAAGGCCGTGCCCCTGTCGGCCGTGATGCGTTGCGCCAGTTCGTGCAGGTTGGTCGTGCCGGCCGCGAGTGTGCCGCCGCTTATCAGGGCCGAGCCGCCGTAGACGAGCGCGATCCCATAGAGCAGAAACGCGGACGAGAACGAGCCGAGAATGAAATACTTGATCGACGATTCGTTGGAGCGCAGGTCTGTGCGCCGGAAGCCGGCCATCACGTAGGTCGCAATCGAGAGTAGCTCTAGGCCGAGAAAGATGATCACTAGGTCGCCGCCCGCCGCCATCAACATCATGCCGACGGTTGCGAACAACAGCAGCGCGTGAAACTCGCCCGCCGGCAGATGCTCCCATTCCATCCAGATCATCGAGAGCAGCACCGTCAGCGCTGCGACGATGAGGAAGACGAGCGTGAACGACAGGCGCATCTGATCGAGCACGATCATCCCGTTGTAAGCAGCGCGCAAGCCGGGCGGCACGCGCCACAGCCACACGCACGACGCGGCGGCGGCGGCGATGCCTGCGAGGGACAATCCGCCCGTTAGCCACGGGCGATCCGCACGGCGCGTGAAAGCGTCAACCAGCATCACGAGCACGCCCGTTACGGAGACGATTATCTCCGGCAGGAGCAATGTCAGGCTCACGTCCGGGTTCGCGGCTTGCAGCGTTTGCAGGGCCAGAAAATAGTTCATCAGTTTACTTGCGTCTGTGCGCGCAAGAGCGCGTCGAGTCGGCTACGGATCACCCGCTTATACTCAATCGGATCGGCGGCCATGCCTGTGTGTTTCGGCGCGGCGAACGCGCCTGTCTGGTCGAAGAAGACGACCATCGGCAGACGCAGACGCTGGCTGAACTGTCCGAAGGCCGCGAAGTCCAAATCGCGCAGGACGGGCATCGTCAGGTGGTGCATCTTCGCGTACTGCCGCAGCCAATCGTCGGACGCCTGCTGTTTCGTTTCCACGCTGACCCAGAGAAACTTGACGGGCCGCCGGGCATATTCTTCTTTCAACTCTTCGAGCGCGCTCAACTCCCACTCACACGGCTTACACCACGTTGCGCCGAACGAGACCAGCACGACCGCGCCGTGCATCTGCGCTACGTCGTAAGTCTTGCCATCCACGCCCTTCAATTTCAAGCTGATCGCCGTCGCGTCATCTGCGGCGGTTTGCGCCATCGCCGCCGCCGCGATGGTCAAGAGCAGCAACGCGCAGCACAATGAACGAGAGAACAGGCGCAACAGCTTCGTTGATGAATAGGGCATGAGCAAACAAGCAACAATGATTACGGCTAGCGACTAATAGTCGGCGTGTTCTCCGCTACCGTGCCGCGACTCTGCGGCGCGACGACGCGCGTGCGCACGTCGTTGACGCTGGCTTGCGAGCGATTCAGGAACGGACGTGGGTATGCGCCCATGTAAAGCATCAAGAAAAGTAACGGCGCAAGCAAGCCAAGCTCACGCCAGTTCAAATCCGTGAGCTTTGCGTTCTTCTCGTTCGTCACCTGCCCGAACAAGACGCGCTGCAACATCCAGAGCATGTAAACAGCCGCCCAGATGACACCCGTAGCGGCGAACATCGTGATGAGATATGAATGCGCGAACGCGCCGACCGTCGCGGACGATGTCCACATGCCAAGCATGATTAAGAATTCGCCAACGAAGCCGTTCAGGAGCGGCAACCCGACCGACGACAGCGACGCGATGACGAAGACAGTGGCAAACCACGGCATCGGCTGCGCCAAGCCCCCGAACTCGTAGATCATGCGCGTGTGTCGTCGTTCATAGATCATGCCGACGATCAGAAAGAGCGCGCCGGTCGAGACGCCGTGATTGAGCATCTGGTAGAGCGCGCCTTGCATGCCCTGTTCGGTGAACGAGAAAAGCCCTAATACGACGAAGCCCATGTGGCTCACGGACGAGTAAGCGACCAGACGCTTCACATCCGGCTGCACCATCGCCACGAGCGCGCCGTAGATGATGCCGATCACGGCCAGCACGATCATATAGATCGCGAACGCGCGGGCGGCGTTGGTGCAGCCGGATGTGAAGCGTCTGGTCGCTTACTCGTCCGTGAGCCACATGGGCTTCGTCGTATTAGGGCTTTTCTCGTTCACCGAACAGGGCATGC
>JANMAD010000083.1:0-1642 GCA_031359515.1 Acidobacteriota bacterium
CAAAGTGCGCCGTGACCGCGCCGACGTGTTCTCCACACTCGCCGAAGGCTTGAAGGCGACGCGCGCGAAAGAGTGGGGCGTCCTTGACGACTACTTCCCGACCAGCAAATTCGACGAAGGGGTTGCCGCGCGTGTGCGCGCTGTCGTTGAAGCGAACGGAAATAAAGATGACGCGGCCGGCATCAAGCTCAATCCGTTGCAAGTCGAGGCGACGGCGGACGGGCGCGAGTATAAATACGTCAGCGTGAAATTGAACCGCGCGGGTCGTTACGCAGACCTAACCATGCGCGCACCGGAAGCTGATCTGCCAACGACGCCGGCAGAGATCGAGCAACTCGGCGACGCTTACTGGTCGCTGCAAGCCTACCGCGAACTTGACGATGCGCTGTTGCATCTGCGCTTCAACGAGCTTGAGATCGGTCTCGTCTGTCTGCGCACCACCGGCGATGCGGCCAACATCCTCGCAGTTGATCGCACGCTCGTCGCCCACCGCGATCACTGGCTTGTGCGCGAGACGCTCCTGCACATGGCGCGCGTGCTGCGCCGGCTCGACCTGACCGCCAAGAGTTTCTTCGCGCTCATCGAACCGGGTAGTTGCTTCGCCGGCAACTTGCTTGAGCTTGCGCTCGCGGCTGATCGCACGTACATGCTTGACAACCCCGACGCTAAAGTCGAGATCACGACGGACGAATTGAACGCGGGCGCGCTGCCGATGAGCAACGGCTTGACGCGGCTGCAATCACGCTTTCTGGCCAATCCTGAACAGGCTGACGAAGTTTTAGCGCACGACGGCCCATTCGATACCGACGCGGCCGAAGCGGCCGGTCTCGTCACCTTCGCGCCCGACGATCTCGACTGGGCCGACGAGGTGCGCGTCGCCATCGAAGAGCGCACGTCACTCTCGCCCGATGCGTTGACCGGCATGGAAGCATCGCTTCGTTTCGCCGGCCCCGAAACGATGGACACGAAAATCTACGGCCGTCTGACCGCGTGGCAGAACTGGATTTTCCAACGCCCCAACGCCGTCGGCCCGCAAGGCGCGCTGACCAACTACGGCAAGCCCACGCAACCGCAGTTCGACTACAAGAGGACATAGAAGGTCATGGAGTTATACGAACGCATTCCTAACAACGTGAATCTGTCGGGGGACAAGCGGCTGCAACGCGCGCTGGAACAGTGGCTGCCGAATTATCTGGATTGGTGGCGCGAGATGGGCCCCGATGGCTTTCAGCAAAAGGAAGTCTACTTGCGCACCGCGACCGGCGTGGACGCCGACGGTTGGGCGCACTTCGATTTCGTGAAGATGCCCGACTATCGCTGGGGCATCTTTCTGAAACCGGCGAACGCAAACGCGCGCATCGGTTTCGGCGACAACTACGGCCAGCCCGTCTATCAGGAAGTGCCCGGCGAGTTTCGCAACGCGCTGCGGCGCATCATTGTCACGCAGGGTGACACCGAACCGGCGTCGGTCGAACAGCAACGTGAACTCGGCAAGACCTGCCCGTCGCTCTACGACCTGCGCAATCTGTTTCAAGTGAACGTCGAAGAAGGTCGCCACCTGTGGGCGATGGTCTATCTGCTGCACAAGCATTTCGGCCGCGACGGGCGCGACGAAGCGGAGGCGATGCTTGAGCGGCGCAGC
>JANMAD010000149.1:0-22269 GCA_031359515.1 Acidobacteriota bacterium
CTCAACGTGCTCGCCGCCGGTCTTCGTCAACTCGTAGGGGCCGGGCGTGGCGGAGACATAAATAGTTTGGCCGACGCGCTCTTCAAACTCGGTGAAATTGAGCGGGCGGTTGTCCATCGCACTAGGCAAGCGAAAGCCATACTCGACGAGCGTGCGTTTACGCGACTGGTCGCCGTTGAACATGCCGCGCACCTGCGGCACGGTCTGATGCGATTCGTCGATCACGACTATCGTGTCGCGCTGAAGGTAATCGAGCAGCGTCGGCGGCGGCGAGCCGGGCGGCTTGCCCGTCAGATGGCGCGAATAATTTTCGATGCCGCGACAAAAGCCCATCTCCTTGATCATCTCCAGATCGTACATCGTGCGTTGGTGCAAGCGTTGTGCTTCGACCAACTTCCCTTCCTGAATCAACTTCGGCTCCCACCAATCAAGCTCTTCGCGGATCGTCTTGAGCGCGCGTTTGACGGTGGACTTCGGCATCACGTAGTGCGTCTTCGGATAGATCGGTAGCCGCGCCGTGTGCTTGTGCAAGACCTCGCCGAGCAGCGGATCGATGGTGGAGACCGCGTCAATCTCGTCGCCCCATAATTCAATGCGATAAGCCTGATCCTGATAACTCGGATAGACCTCGACGATGTCGCCACGCACGCGGAATGAGCCGCGATCAAATTCGATGTCCGAGCGTTCATACTGCAACTCGACCAACTTTTGCAGCAGCGCATCGCGCGTGAGTTTCATGCCCGGCTCGACGAAGAGCAGCATGTCGTAGTAAGCGTCCGGGTCGCCGAGGCCGTAGATGCACGAGACGGAGGCGACCACGATCACATCGCGCCGCTCGAACAACGCGCGCGTCGCCGAGAGCCGCAGCCGATCTATCTCCTCGTTGATCGTCGCCTCTTTCTCGATATACATGTCCGAAGCCGGGACGTAAGCTTCAGGCTGGTAATAATCGTAATAAGAGACGAAATACTCGACCGCGTTCTCCGGAAAGAACGTCTTGAACTCCTGATAAAGCTGCGCGGCCAGCGTCTTGTTGTGCGCGATGACGAGCGCGGGCCGCTGCGTGCGCTCGATAACGGTGGCGACGGAAAAAGTTTTTCCCGATCCCGTGATGCCGAGCAACACCTGATGCTGCGCGCCTTCATCAAGACCGCGCACGAGCGCGTCAATCGCCTGCGGCTGATCGCCCTGCGGCGTGAATTCGGATCGTAATTGAAATTTCATGATGGCAAATGAAAAGTGACGGGAGGCAGGTATTTTAACCTGTCGCCCGTCACCTGTCACTTGGCCAAAGTTTAGCTAAAAGCTACTGACTGCAATCACATTTTGTAAGGGCACTAAGCCGCTAATTCATCGCTGCCAGCAATCCTTCATAATCCTCAACCCTCGTTCTTGTGGCCCTCGCTAATGTGCCGCTCGACGATATTGATCAGCACATTCAGGCGTTCGTCCGTGCGCGCCAATCGCTCATCCGCCTGTGCTTGTCTCTCATCCGCCCGTGCTTGTCGCTCGTCCGCCCGGAGTTGTGCATCAACCAGGGCTTGAATACTGCGCATCGTGATCTGGATGTACTCGGATTGTGTCTCCGCGTACAGGGCGAGTTGCGCGTTGGTGCGGGTCTGAGCCTCGCGTAAGTCATGGACTGTCTCGCGTAAGGTTTGGATATCGACAGCAAACTGTGCTTGCTGTGTGAGAATGAAATCCATTTGCCGTTGGCGTTCTTCGTCGGTCATAAATTTAGGTCGTATGTTGCGGCTGGCTGCTGATCTGGTAGATGGCTTCCATCACCGCCGAGCGCACTTCCGTGGGGAGCGAGCCGCGCACGGCGAGCCGGCGGAAGGAGGGCAGGATTTCGTGTTGACCCGAAAGGGCCAAAAGCTTCACGACCGCGAGCCGCACTTCGTTGTCCGGGTGCGTCTCGACGGCGTGAATGAGCGGCACGGTCTCACCCGCCTTCGCCATCAAGAACAGGAGCGAGAAGGCGTCGTAGGTTTTGTCGCGGCTCTCGCCGGTCAGATTGCTGACCGCTTCGTCGGCGAGACCCGCTGCCGAGATGGCCGCGCCGATGTGTCGCCGCCGTTCGGGCGCGGCTTCGCGCAGGGCGCGGGTGAACGAGTCGGCGCGATCATCAGCGAGACTGTAAAGGGCGCGGGCCGCTGCCTCGCGCACTTCCGGCGCGCTATCGTCGAAGGCGGTGCAAATTTGCTGAAAGGCTTCGTCGGTGTTGAGCTGCGCGAGCGCCAGCACTGAAGCGGCGCGCTCGCTCACGTCTTCGCTTTCCAACCGCAGTTGAATCGCCTTCGGGATGATCGAGAGGCGTTCCTCTTCCGCCCCTGCGAGATCAAGTTCCTTCCCTACACTGACAGCCGGCGCGGCTTCGACCATAGCTTCGACCGGCGACGGTTCGAGGCCCATCGTCACTGCGTCGGTTGCGCCCTCTACGCTCACCTCGTCCGGCTGCGTCCAAGCGGCGGGCGCATGCTCTTCTACCCCCGCATCGAATGAAACGCGCGGGGTTGATGCGGACGGCAGCGGCGCGGGCGACGCCACATCAAGTCGCTGCTCCTCAACGTCAATGTCAATCCATTCGTCCGCGACAGGCGCGCTCGGCGTCATCTCGAAGGCGGTGATCGCTTTCGTCTTTTCAACGGCCGGCGCGGCGAGTGTTAAGTCAGGCTCGACCGGTGCGACGGTCGGCTCCGTTATGACCACCGGCGCAGGCTCGGACAAGACAAACGTGTCCGCAAGCGCGCTCGTTTCAACTGCGGCCACTTCGGTCGTGGGCAAAGCGAACTCTACATGCTCGACAACCTCAGGCGCGGTTTGCGGCGGTGCAAACAATTCGGCCGCAGCAGGCTCATCCGCAGTTTCAATTTGCTGCTCCGGCGCGGCGGTAGTTTCCGCCGCTTCGACCGCAGGGGCTGTCTCAATCACGGGCATCGCTTCAGCCATCTGCTCAACCACGGCCGGCGGGGCAATCGTCTCCACCGCTTCAGCCGGCGCGGCTTCAGGCGCGGGCGCGATCTCCGGCACGGCCGCAACCGCGGGCCACTCGGTGGCGATAGCGGACTCAATTGGCGCAGAGACGTGCGTAGGCTCTTGCTCTGCCGTCTCCGTCTGCTCTTCTGCTGGAACGCGGGCAACCTCTTGCGTCGTCTCATCAACTGCGAGCGCGGTCTCATCCGTCACGACTTCGGGCGCAGGCGCATCCTCAAACGCGGGCGCAACCGCCGCCGGCTCTGCTGTCAGCGTGTCTTCTGCCAGCGTGTCGTCCGCTTCCGTTTGCGCGGCAACTTCGGCCGGCGCGGCGGCGGCACACGCTTCGATGGCCGTCTGGATCATACTGCGCGGCAGTTGGCGCGAGGTCTCGCGCCAGCGCAACGCTTCGAGCGGGCCGACCGCCGCCGGGTATTGCAATTCGGTCAGGGCTTCGACGGCGGCACGTCGTACTTCGGCGGCCGGGTCTTCGAGCGCGGCGAGGAGATGCTGCGTGGCCGCATGATCACCGAGCAGCCCGAGCGTGCGCGCGGCGGACGAGCGTTGCTCCAAGGCTTCAGCCGTGCGCAGATCGCGGGCCGCGTCATCGAAATAGCCATACTTGATGAAGGCGGCGCGGGCGCGCTCGCCCTGTTCGCTCTCGCTCTCGGTCGCAAGGGCCGTCATTAACTCAGACGCAACGAGTTGGCGCACACTTGCGTCCTGCGTGCCGATAACCGACTCGTCATAGACCTCACCGGCCAGCAATTTCTTCGTCTCTGCAACGGCCGATTCTGCGTCAATCGCAGCCGGCGCGAACTCGTCATGCATCAAAGCGGCCGCGGCCGCTCCGGCGATGATCGCGCCGGTTATGCCTGCCGTCGTCGAAGGTTCGACCGTAGCCGTCGTGCTCGCTTCTTGTGGCGTTACCGCTGCCGCTTCCAGCTCCGCGGCCTTTGCGGCGGCAGCAGCCTCGCGCTTCTGTGCGGCCCGTTTCGCCTTCTTCGATTTGGGCGGCGTCGCAACCTTCGCTTGAGGCGCAACGACGACCAGCGGCGGCGCAATGACCGGCGGCGCGGCAACGACCGGCGGGGTGACGACTGGTGGCGCGACGACCGGCGGCGTGATCGCGGCGGTGGTCGCAACCGGCGCAGGCTCTTTCGCCGCGAGCGCGCTCTTAGGTGTCTCTTTCGGTCGTGTAGGTTCGGCCGCGGCGGGCGGCAATTCCGCGCGGCGTTCGCCACCGCGCGCGAAGACGAAGAGACCGAGACCGGCCAGCACGATCAACGCGATGAGCAGCCAAGGCCAGTTGCGTAATACGGTTGTGCCCAAAGAGACGCTCGCGCCGGACGCGGGCGCGTTCGTTGTCACGACGGGCGCGGCCGGCGTTGGCCGCAATTGCGCGATCTGTTCCGGCGTCGCGGCGGTTGTGCTTGTCGGCGTAGCCGAAGGCGTCGGCACGGCCGGCGTGGGCGTCGTTTGCGTGATGCTCGTCGGCGACACGAGCGGTGTCGGCACGACGCCCGGCGGCAGCGCGCCAATGGTCTGTTTATTAATATCGGGAGTCGCACGCCCGAGCGGCGTCGGCGTGGGTGTGCCCGCTGGTTCGACCGGCGTGCGCGTCGGTTGGGCGCGCGGGTCGGGCGTCGGCTGCGCGGTCTGTTGATTGGTGTTCTTCGGCGGCGTTTGCACGCCGACATCGGCCGCGTTGAAGTGTACGACGAGCTTATTGAAATGTTGCTCCACGTGCGCCGATGCGCCCGGTTGCAGCTTGAACGACATAACCACGTCCTGCCCGCGCTTCGTTACTTGCGCGCCCTCGAAGCCGCGCCCGCGCACGCCGCCCACGCTCTTCGCGTTCGCCTGCGGGATGACGACGTAGAAACGGTCGCCGCTGCGATAGGCCGAGTAGTCGCTGAGCGCGCTGTCGGAGATGATCATCACCTTCGCGCCGTTGGGCGCGTCGCTGCTCGACATCCCGGCGATATTCTTGGCATGCGGTTTCGCCGCCGTGTTGTCGTTCTGCTGCGCGGGCGCGGCGAAGGCGCACGCAAAGAGGACGAGCGCGAAGGCGCACGCGTGCCGTAAGTGTTGTGTTAGGGGCATTGTTTTTTGCTGGCGCATTGCTGTGTCACGAGGCTTGATCGGTGCGTGTCCGGACGGGCGCATTATGCAATAGCCTCCGCCCTCTTGTCATCAACTCTTTAGCCGCGCAGTATACTCAACTGCCGCCGGCTCATCGCGATAGATCGCTTCGAGGATGGCGTTGCGCAATTTTTCCGGCGTGCCGTTGCCGAGCGCGACGGTGCGCAGACGCTTGACGGTCTCCGCCTCTCCCTGCAACGCGAGCAGGCGCGCGGCTGCGAGCCGCACGTTCAATTCGCCCACATGCTCGACCGCCGTGAAGATGATCTCGGCCTCGCCACCTTTGAGGACGAGCGTCAAGAGTGAGAACGCTTCGTATGCCTGGCGGCGATCCTCGCTCGCCAGTCTATCCAGCGCCTGCGTCGCCAGCCCCGCCTTGACGCAGGCGCGTGCGACGCGCCGCATCGTCTCTTCGTCGCTCAACTCGATCACGCGCACGTAAGCGTCGGCGCGATCAAAGCTCAAGCGCGAGAGCGCACGCGCGGCGGCAGCGCGCACCTCGCGTGCTTCGTCCGCCATGGCGATCAGCACGGCCGCGAACACTGACGCATGCCCGATGATGCCGAGACTGGTGACGGCCGTGGCGCGCACGGTCGCGTCTTCGTCGGTCGCCGCGAGCGTGTTGAGCGCATCAACCGAGCGGCGCACTTGAAACTGCGCGAGTTGTTGCGCGGCCGCCGTGCGCGCGGCAATATCCGTGCTGCCGAGCCGTGCGAGCGCGTCGGCGAGCGTGTGGTCGTCGAGCGATTCAGGTAGTTGCTCGATATACCCGACCGGCTCAAGCCCATCTATGTCACCTGTGAACGAGCCGTCCGCCAGTAAGCGGCCGCCGTTCCCACCTTCGGCGGTAACGTCAATGCAGTCCACCGAGCAAGCGCTCAAGGCGCGCCCCAGAAGCGGCGCGGGCAATTCCGGATGCCGCCGCGCGAGATCGAGCAACGCGCCGATGGCCGCGGGCAGCCCCAACGCGCCCAGACTCGTGACCACTTCGGTGCAGACGACCGGCTCCGGATCATGCAACGCTTCGAGCAGGAACGGCAGCGACGAGGGCGAGCCGATCTGTCCGAGCATGCGGGCCGCTGAGGTGCGCTCGTAGGCGTCCGGCGCAAGCAGCAAGCTCGCGCTCTGCCGCGCGACGAAGCCATACTCTTCGAGCGCCATGCGGGCGCGTCGTTGCTCGTCCGCGCCGACCATGTTCGCCTGTAGCGCCTTCAAGAGCGAAGTCTCGACGGCGCGGCGGTCGTCTGCGGCGCGTGCGGCCAGCACCTCGATACTATGCGCCTTACCCTGCAAAAGTTTTTCTACCTCCTGATCGATCCGGTACGCACCGAAGACGACCGCCGGCAGCGCGTTCGTATAGCCAACCTGTTTGCGCTCTGGCTTATCACCGTTCTGTTGTGTGGGCAGCACGACCGGGGCCGCCGCGCTCGCTTTGTCGCCAGTGCGGCGGCCGAGGTTCACGCGCCGCGCCGTATCGCGCCGTTCGCCCTGTGCGTTCGGCTCAAGCCGTTGCACGCTCTGTGTAAATTCCGCGCCTTGTGGCTCCGACTTACGGAGGGCCATCGGTGTCGCCTTCGTCAGCGCAGTCGAGGTCTCTTCTACTGCGGTATCTGTCCAATCGTCGTCCGTTTTGCGTTGCCGCCGGTAGATGAACAGGAAGGCGACGAGACCGCCGCTGAAACATAACCCCAGCACCGTCAACGGCATGTTCATAGTAGAGGACTGTGCGACTGCGGTTGCGTCCACGACCGGCAGCAGCGGCGGTGCCGGCGATGGCAGCGCGACTGTTTGGTCGTTCGTTTGCGGCTGCGTCGCGCTCATCGGCTGGCTCGCCGCCAGTTGCCCGTTCTGCGTCAACACAACGCCGGACTGATACGTCGCCGGCAAAGTGTTCTGCGCATGCTGCGTGTCTGTTGTTGTCCTCGCTTGCGCCGGCAAGTTCTGCGGCTGCGCCGGTCTAGCCTCCTGCGCTTCCGTCTGCTTCCGCTTGCTGCTCTCGCGCGCTACGAAGTTGCCGTTCGACTCTTCGCGCGCGGCTTTTTCTCTGCGCGCCGGCGGCGCGTTGTGCTCAATCGGCTGCTGCGCTGCCACGCCGCCGCGCACTGCCGATCGTGCGCTCTCCTTCGGCTCATCGCCTGTTTGCAGCCCGCCGCCAACGACCAGATCAAGCTGGTTGAAGTGCGGCTGCACGTAGACGCTGCCGCTCGCCTTGACCGGCACGACCAGTTCCAGCGAGTCGCCCACGCGCCGCGCCTTCACGCCGCGCGGCAAGCCCTTCATGGCGCTCTGCCCTTTGTAGACGACCACGTGGAAGCCTTCGTCGTCCTGCCACGTCTGCGCCCGCGAGAGCGCGCCGTCGCTGGAGATCGAGACGACCGCGTCGCTGCCCTTCGTGCGCGTCGTCACGCCGGTGACGTTGACCGGTGTTTCGCCGACGCCACGTTGCGCTTGCGGCTTGGTCACAGGCCAAAGCGCGAGACCGGCCACGAGCGCGCCGATAGCGAGACCCCATCTGACGGTGCGGGAGTATCTGAGTTTTAATTCACGCATGAGTGTTCAACCTAAATTGCGCTTGGAAGCGCCGACCCGTTCGGGCTGACGGCGGGCATGAGGGGCAACTGTGGCCCGACGATCTGTGGTTTACGCTTGGTTGATTGATCGCCGTGCAGCCTTGCTGAAATTTGGCTGCGGCAGCAATGTTGGAGAGGAAAAACCTTCGGCGACTTTTACCCGCGCGTTAAGTTAACGCCCTTCGTCGCTGAACTTGTAACCGATGCCCCAGACGGTCAAGACCATCTGCGGGTTATCCGGGTTCTCTTCGATCTTGGAACGCAACCGGTTGATGTGTGAGTCAATCGTCCGGTCGTAGCCTTCGTAAGAATAATCCCAGATTTTTTCCAGCAAGTATTTGCGTGGAAACACACGCCCCGGATTCGAGGCGAAGAGGCGTAACAACTCGAACTCTTTCGGCGTCAGCTCAACTTGCCGGTCGCCGACCGAGACTTCGCGTTTCGCCGGATCGATGCGCAACTTGCCGCGCACAATCGGCGCTTCATCGCCCGTGCCTTCGGAGCGGGTGGCCGTCTGCACGCGCCGTAACACGCTCTTGATGCGGGCTTCGAGCTCGCGCAAGCTAAAGGGCTTGGTGATGTAATCATCCGCGCCCATCTCCAGCCCGAGCACCTTGTCAACCACGTCGTCTTTCGCCGTCAGCATCAGGATCGGGATGTACGGCGCTTTCTCGCGCAGTTCGCGGCAGACCGCGAGACCGTCCATCTTCGGCAGCATCAGATCAAGCACGACCGCGTCGGGCTTGTCGGCCAGCGCGGCTTGCACACCTGCGACCCCATCACCGGCGGTCGCCACCTCATAGCCGGCGCGTCTGAAGTATTCGCCAATGGCCGTCGAGATGTTCTCGTCATCTTCGATCACGAGCAGCGCGAGCTTACGGTCTTGCACCTTTGGCTCGTCGCCGTCCAGTTCAGGTCTGGCTCTGTTGATAGCAGGCTTGGTTGACATCGGGGCTTCTTGTGCGTAGGAGCGAATCAACGATTCGCAGGGCTTGTAGTCGGTAGGCCCAAGAGACGGCCCCCGACCCTTCAGAACTATAACAGGACAATCCGCTCTAACTCAAGCAGGTTTTTCAACCGCGCGCCGCTTTTACTCATCCGTCCGCTACCGGACAGGCGCTTCCTTTTGCTGCAAACGCTCTTCGACCCGGCGCTGGAAGGCTTGCAGGTCGGCGTTGCTGACGAGTTTATTAACCATTGCGAGCATGTCACGCAAGACTTTCAAGCCCTGCATATCGTCCAACAGATAAATCGTCTCGGCAGCGGCCACGCCCAGCGATATGTCGCTGTTAGCGACACTCTGCCGCAATGTCGTCAGCAGCAGCGGCAGCACGCGCGGATCGCCTTTGCCCACCATTCCGAGCAGATTTAGCGCCGCCTTGCGCACCTCCGTCGAATGCTCCGGCCCCGCATAACGCAATGCGAGATCGAGCGCACGTTTGTCGCCCAACTCGCTCAGCCCGCCGAGTGCCGCGGCTTGCGTCTTCTCGCGCCAAGAGGGCGCGCCGAGCAATTTGATGAGCGCGTCGTATGCGCCCGGCGCTTTCGTCTTGCCCAACGCCACGGCCGCCGCGCCGACGACATCGTAGCTCTGATCGTTTAACGCAGCCTCAAAGACGCTCGCCAGTTTCGGCGCGCGGCTCTCACCGAGCGCCGCGAGCGCGCGTGCGCGCACCTGCGGCTTTTGATCTTGCGCGGCTGTGCGCAGGCTCTGGCGCACGCGCTCACCCTGCAAACCGCCGAGCGCGCTCGCCGCCTCGACGCGCACGCCCCAGAATTTATCCGTAGTAACGGCCGCCCCGAAGGCGTCCGCGAGCCGCTGCTGCACAGTCTCCGCCGTGCCCACAACGCGCATGGCCGTCTGCAACTGTTCGAGTGCCCAGATGCGCCCCAACACATCCGCGTCGTGCGCCAACTGATAAAGCAGTTCGTTCGTCGGCTTAGCGAAACGCAGTTGCTTGATGAGCGTTGCGCCGTAATCGAAGTTGACCAGCAAGGGCTTACCGTCCACTTCGAAGTCGAACGTCTGCGCGGCGACGGGCGCGAGTTGCACCCGCTCAATGCGCGTCCCGCGCGCCGTGCCGATCTCTATGTCCACGGGCATGCGAAAGTATGTGGCTTGCGGATAAGCCGTGGCCGGATCGGGCTGCTGCTCCTGTCGCACTGTCAGCAGCAACAGTCCACGCCCCGCGTCATACTTTTCACTAACGTTAAAGATCGGATGCCCCATCTTGTAAACCCACTCGTCAAAGAACCAGTCGAGCTTTTGCCCGCTCGCTTCTTCCATCGCGCTTTGCAACTGCGCGGTCTCGACCGGCCGGTGCGCGTTCTTCGATAGATAGCTGTTGATCCCACGCCACCATTGCTCATCGCCCAACACGGAGCGGAGCATGTGCAGCACCGCGCCGCCGCGCTGATAGGCGTACACGTCGAAGACAGCTTCCGGATCGCTGTAGTTCTTCGTCACGATGGGGCGACGCTGTTTGTTGGCCCACGCGCGCAGATACGCCCCCTGATCGGCGCGTATGTCGGTGTAGAGAAATTCATCGCGCCCCGAGAGATGCTCGTTCCACAACGCCTCGAAATAGGTGGCGAAGCCTTCGTTCAACCAGAGGTCTGACCAGTCGCGACAGGTCACGAGATCGCCGAACCATTGATGCGCCAACTCGTGCGCTTGCAGACTGTCGCTCGTCTGATCAAGCTCGGTGCGCGCGTCGTGGATCATCGTGTCGGTCTGCGTCGTGGCCGAAATATTCTCCATCCCGCCCGGAAAATTATGCGCCAACACCTGTGCGTACTTCGCATAAGGATATTTCACGCCCGTCTGTTCCGCGAAGAAACGCACCATGTCCGCGAGCCGTGCTGTCGTCAAACGTCCTTCCGCCACCTCGTGCGGATAGACGTAGCTGATGATGGGCACACCCGCGTAACTCTGATCGATGGGCGCATACTCGCCGACGACGATGGACGTGAGATAGTTGGCGTGCGGTTGCTCCATCAACCAATGATAGGTGCGCGTCTTGTCTGCGTTCTCCTGCACCTCGACGAGCCGGCCGTTGGACACAACCGACAGCGGGCGCTCGACCGTAGCCAATAGTTCGGAGGAAGCAAAATCGTCCGGATGATCGTATGACGGAAACCAGTAACGATTGAACTCCGACTCGCCCTGCGAATAAATCTGCCGCCGGCTCAAAGGATCGGCCGGCGTCGGTTGATTGAAGACTAACCCTTGCGCATAGTTGCCGCTGCCGAGCGTTTTAACGCGCCCGTTCGTGTGATAAGCGATGACAACCGTGACCTCTTGCCCTAACTGATATGCCTGATCAAGCTGCACGCGGAGTTTGCCCGCGCGCTCGTCTGCGGCAAACTTTAATGACGCGCCGGCACTTAATTTAACTTCAGTCACAGACATGTTCGCGGCGTCGAACTCAACGCTACGCAGTGCGGCGACGGTTGGCGCGAACGTGAGCGTCGCCGTGCCCGCCGCCTGTTCGCGCTCCCAGTCGAAGCGCAGATCGAGTTTGACGTGGCGCAGATCATAATCATGCGCCGGCAGGCTGCGCGCGGGCGGCAACGCGGGCGCTGCCCCTTGCGCGGGCACATTATTAGTCTGCTGCGCGCAGAGTACGGTCAGTTGAAACTGACCGGCGAGAATTAAGAGACTGAGATAGCCGAGCCACGCGCGCCAACTGCGCCCTAATTGCATTATGTTCTCCCGTTGCATTCGTCGTGCGCCGCGTTACTGCCGACACGCACTGCTGTTCGATGTTGTAATGTACCAGCCGCCGAAAGAGCAAACGCGCCGCCTAATGACCAGCTTTATCTTGACAAACATGTGGCGCACGCGCACAATCCCGCGTCGCCACGCGCGCCACTCGCGCGCCATCAAAACCGGCCGCAAACTAATCGAACCGTGATGAGCGCCCTCTCGCCAGTCAGTCAGACTTCTTTCACCGATCTAGAGTTAGTGCGGCGCGGCAAGGTGCGCGATGTGTATGCGTTGGACGACGAACGGCTGCTCGTCGTCGCCACTGATCGCATCTCCGCCTTCGACTGCATCCTGCCGACACAAGTGCCGCGCAAAGGCGAAGTGCTTACCGCGCTCTCGCGCTTCTGGTTCACGCGGCTTGCTCACGTCACACCGCATCACATGATCACGACCGACGTGGCGCAGATGCCTGCACAGATCAAACGACACGCCGATGTGCTGCGCGGACGCGCGATGCTTGTGCGCCGCACAGAAGTTTTTCCGGTCGAGTGTGTCGTGCGCGGCTATTTGGCCGGCTCAGGTTGGCAGGATTATCAGCGCACCGGCGAAATCTGCGGGCATAAGTTATCGCCGGGCTTGCGCGAAGCGGAACGATTGCCCGCGCCCATCTTCACGCCCGCGACCAAAGCCGAAACGGGCCACGACGAGAACATCAGTGAGGCACGCATGCGCGAGTTACTCGGCGCAGACGTGACCGCGCAACTGCGCGCCGCCGCGCTCGCGCTCTATCGCGCGGCCGAAGCCCACGCACGCGCCTGCGGCATCATCGTTGCCGATACGAAATTTGAATTTGGGCGCGACAGCGCGGGCGCGATCATTTTGATCGACGAAGCACTGACGCCCGACTCGTCGCGCTTCTGGCCCATGGGCAACTACGCGCCCGGCCGCGCGCAGCCTTCGTTCGACAAGCAATTCGTGCGCGATTATCTGGAAACGCTCGACTGGGACAAACGGCCGCCCGCGCCGCCGCTGCCACCCGCAGTGGCCGCAGCCACGATGGCACGTTATCTCGAAGCCTATCGCCTGCTCACGGGACAAGAGCTATAAAGCTGTTAGCTTGGCGAAGCTAATCAGACTTGAGCCTTAATCGGCTGGCTCGCTGGCGGCGCAAGTTTCATGTACCGGCTAACTGCTAACTGCTTTTCATGACTGTCTTCGATCTGATCGTGTTGGCGCTCGTCGGCTCGTCGCTCGTCGCGGGCGCGTTGCGTGGGCTGGTGCGCGCACTGATCGCGACGGGCGCGTTCGTCGTCGGTTTAATTGTGGCAGCGCGTGGCTATGAGACTGTGGGCGCTGCGTTGCGGGGCGTAGGGTTGGTCGAGTCCGCGCCGACGGCGCAGGCGTGCGGCTTTTTGTTAATCGTGGGTGCGGCGTTGGCACTTGGTTTTGTCATCGGGCATTTTGCGCGCGGGCGGCTCAAGCGCGCACGGCTTGCGTGGCTGGATCGCGCGCTCGGTGCGACCTTCGGGCTTGCGCGGGGCTTAGCCGTTTGCGCCGTCATCTATCTGGCACTGACCGCATTCCCCGTCAAGTTTAGTGCGGTGACCGAGGCGCGCACCGCACCGGTGCTAGCGGCCAGCGCAGCCGCCTTGAGTTATTTAACTTCGAGCGAGCTACGGGCGCGTTTTTTGGCCGGGTCGCGCCGAGTGCGGACATAATCAGACGCAACGGACGATGTTGACCGGCCATTGCCAGACATTGATTCTTATACTTCGCTCACAGGAGAAGTTATGCAGATGCGCGCCCGCCTTGAAGCCTTGATCGACGAGATGCTCGACGGCCGGATAATGCTTGATGAGGCCCTCGCCGAGTTTGAAAAACTCTACATACAGAAAGCGCTCACCCGCCATAAAGAGCACCTGTCGCGCACCGCCGCCACACTCGGCATACACCGCAACACCCTCTCTAAGCGCGTCGCCGATTACCGCAGCCAGGAACGACCCGCGCCTACGCGCAAGAAACAGAGCAACGGTAAATCAACGAAGCGCAAGACGCGCTAACCGGCGCACAAGACCAACTCACAGCACTCAAATACCTCGCACAACTTCTATCTTCCGCACATTCTGCCGAAATCTGAGTCTAGCCTGCTCATATTTTCAGCGCGCCGGTTGACAACTTCATCATGCTCGCTCTATTCTTAGCGCTCGCAGGGAAAGAGTGCTAATGGGGCGAACAGCACAACTAGATGCTTGCTTCTCCGCAGTAATAGCAAGGCGCTCGACCCGGCGAGGACAAGTTCCGACAAGTTTGCTTATCAGCAATCAAACACATCTCAACGGACACCTGAAAGGAGCATTATGGCTACGAACATTAGACCACTGCACGACCGCGTGATTGTGCGCCGGCTAGAGGAAGGCGAGCAGGTACGCGGCGGGATCATCATCCCCGACACCGCGAAGGAAAAACCGCAAGAGGGCGAAGTGATCGCCGTCGGCGAGGGCAAGTACAAGGAGGACGGCACACGTCAGGCACTCGACGTGAAGGCGGGCGACCGCGTTCTCTTCGGCAAATATGGCGGCTCCGAGATCAAGCTCGACGGCGAGGAGTTGCTGATCATGCGCGAGGATGAAATCCTCGGCATCATCGAGCGCGCCGGCGCGCACGCGAGCGGTAAGAAGGGCGGCAAGTAGTCTTTTAGACTACGGGCCGCTTTTTCCGTGTGCTTGAAATTGACAGATTAATTCTGAGGAGAAGAAGGCAGCTATGGCAAAGCAAGTTATACATGGCGAAGAGTCGCGCGCTGCGATCCTGCGCGGCGTCAATCAACTCGCCGACGCGGTGAAGATCACGTTGGGGCCGAAGGGCCGCAACGTCGTGCTCGACAAGAAATTCGGTTCGCCCACGATCACCAAAGACGGCGTGACGGTGGCGAAAGAGATCGAGTTGAAAGACTCGCTGGAGAACATGGGCGCGCAGATGGTGCGCGAAGTCGCGTCGAAGACTTCGGACGTGGCCGGCGACGGCACGACGACGGCAACCGTGCTGGCGCAGGCGATCTTCCGCGAGGGCGTGAAGACGGTGGCGGCGGGCGCGAACCCGATGGCTTTGAAGCGCGGCATTGATAAAGCGGTTGTGCGCGCCACCGAAGAGATCAAGAAGATGGCGAAGCCGGTCAAGGGCGACATGATCGCGCAGGTCGGCACAATCTCGGCGAACGGCGACAGCACCATCGGCGAGTTGATCGCCGAAGCGATGCAGCAGGTCGGCAAAGACGGCGTCATCACGGTCGAAGAATCGCGCACGTTGGAGACCTCGCTCGAAGTGGTCGAAGGCATGCAGTTCGACCGTGGCTATCTGTCGCCCTACTTTGTGACCGATCCTGAGCGCATGGAATCGGTGCTGGACAATCCGCTCATCCTGATCAACGAGAAGAAGATCAGTTCGATGAAAGATTTGCTGCCGCTCCTGGAGCAGATCGCGAAGATGAGCAAGCCGCTCTTGATCATCGCGGAAGATGTCGAAGGCGAAGCGCTTGCGACGCTCGTGGTCAACAAGCTGCGCGGCACGTTGAACGTCGCGGCCGTGAAAGCGCCGGGCTTCGGTGATCGCCGTAAGGCGATGCTCGAAGACATCGCGATCCTGACGGGCGGCAAGGTCATCAGTGAAGACCTCGGCGTCAAGTTGGAGAGCGTGCAGGTGCAGGACTTGGGCCGCGCCAAGAAGATCACGATTGACAAGGACAACACGACCATCGTCGAGGGCGCAGGCAATGGCGCGGACATACAAGGCCGCGTGAAGACCCTCCGCGTGCAGGTCGAAGACACCACGTCGGACTACGACCGCGAGAAGTTGCAGGAGCGTTTGGCGAAACTCGTCGGCGGCGTGGCGGTGATTCGCGTGGGCGCGGCGACCGAGACGGAGTTGAAGGAGAAGAAGGCGCGCGTCGAGGACGCGATGCACGCGACCCGCGCGGCTGTCGAAGAAGGCATCGTGCCGGGCGGCGGCGTGGCGCTCGTGCGCGCGGCGAAGGCGCTCGACAAGTTCCGCGCGAACGAAGAAGGCGAAGGCGATCCGGACGAGCAGATCGGCGTCAACATCGTGCGTCGCGCGCTTGAAGAGCCGCTGCGTCAGATCGTGCAGAACGCGGGCAAGGAAGGCGCGGTCATCGTGGAGAAAGTCCGCGAGAACAAGAAGGACAACTACGGCTTCAACGCGGCGACCGAGAAGTTTGAAGACCTCGTTGAATCCGGCGTCATCGATCCGGCGAAGGTCACGCGCACCGCGTTGCAAAACGCGGCATCTATCGCTGGGCTGATGCTCACGACCGAGGCGCTCGTCTCCGAACTGCCGGACGACGACAAGGCCCCGGCTATGGGCGGCGGCATGGGCGGCATGGGCGGCGGCATGGGCATGTAAGTTACGCTCAAGTTGGCGCGACAGAAAGAAGCGGCTTCGTTCCTTGCGAGCGACGCCGCTTCTGTCTGTTTGTGTGTACGACTGTGGACGGCACGCCGCGCGGCTGTACACGATTGTTGACAAACTATTGACTCGGCGTCGCGCACATCCGTTGGTAAAAGTATTGACCTGTGCGCAGCTTTGGCGCATGATGCGGCTGCTTTTCGTCAGGGTCATGTTGCTCGCCGCACGGCGGCATGCCTGTTGCTCAGTGTTCCTCGTGCTTATCCTGGTTGTCGCTTATGTCTGTTGCGCGGCGCACACATTGCCCCGACCGCCGCCGCTTCGATTGATAAGTTAAGCCGCCCTTTCACCTCACGTTAGTCACTGGTGAACGTTGCGCCGCTCTCATCTCTCTCTGTTCAGGAGGATACTCGTCATGGCTCGTCTGTCATCCCCGATTGAAAAGATTAAAGCTCACTATGAGATCGTCGTGATCGGCTCCGGCTATGGCGGCGGCATCACGGCTTCGCGGCTGGCCCGTGCTGGCCGCGAGGTGTGTCTGCTGGAACGCGGCAAAGAGTTTCAGCCAGGCGAATATCCCGACACGGAAGCGGAAGCCGTCCGCGAGGTGCAGATCGATCTGCCGCAGCTGCACACAGGCTCGCGCACGGGTCTCTACGACCTGCGCATGAACGAGGACATCAACGTCTTTCTCGGCTGCGGGCTTGGCGGCACGTCGCTGGTGAACGCCAACGTCGCCTTGCAGGCCGATGCGCGCGTCTTCCTCTTGCCGGAATGGCCGGCGGAGTTTCGTAACAACCCGCAGTTGCTCGATCAGTATTACGACCGCGCCCGCGAGATGCTCAAGCCGACGCCCTACCCGGATCGTGAGCGGCCCGATCAGCATCCGCCGTTGCCCAAGCTGAACGCGCTGGAAAAATCCGCGCACTATTTGCACGAGAATTTTTATCGCCCGCCGATCAATGTGACCTTTGACGAGCCACAGGACGGTCTCAATCACGTCGGCGTCGAGCAACACTCGTGTGTCGGCTGCGGCGATTGCATGTCCGGTTGCAACTATCGCGCGAAGAATACGACGCTCATGAACTATCTGCCCGACGCCTTCAACCACGGCGCGCAGATTTTCACGCAAGTCGCCGTGCGTTATCTTGAGCGCAAGGACGACCGTTGGCTCATACACTATCAACTGGTGAACACGGGGCGCGATAAGTTCGACGCGCCGACCATGTTCCTGAGCGCGGACATCGTCGTCCTCTCCGCCGGCACGCTCGGCTCGTCCGAGATTCTGCTGCGCTCGAAGAAGAACGGGCTGCCGCTCTCCGATTGCGTCGGCAAGGAGTTCACGGGCAATGGCGACGTGCTGGCGTTCGCCTACAACTGCGACGAAGAGATCAACGGCATCGGTTTCGGGCATCATCCGCCGGTCGAGAACGGACAGCAGCGCGAAAAGGTCGGCCCCTGCATTACCGGCATCATCGATCTGCGCGATAAGCCGAAATTGACCGATGGCTTCGTCATCGAAGAAGGCACAATCGCGGGCGCGTTCGCGGGCTTCCTGCCCCAACTCTTCGCCGTCGCTTCGGCGCTCACGGGCGAGGACACAGACCCCGGCATACTGGACATGATCCGCGAGCGCGAGCGCGAGCTTGTCAGTCTCACACGCGGCGCGTATCACGGGGCGATGCGCAACACGCAGACCTTCCTCGTCATGGCGCACGACGACGACAAGGGCCGCCTCTATCTGAAAGATGACCGGCTGCGCATTGACTGGAAGGGCGTCGGTACACAACCGATCTTTCAGCAGGTGAATGCCAAACTCAAACAAGCCACCGTCCCGCTCGGCGGCACGTATCTGAAAGACCCGGTGACGAACAAGATCATGGGTGAAGATTTGATCACGGTACACCCGTTGGGCGGCTGCGTGATGGCGGACGACGCGGCGCAAGGCGTCGTCAATCACAAGGGGCAAGTGTTCGCCAAAGTGCAGGGCACAACCGTCTACGACAGCCTCTACGTCACCGACGGCTCGGTCATCCCGCGCCCGCTCGGCGTAAACCCGCTGCTCACCATTTCGGCCGTGTCCGAGCGTTGCTGCGCGCTGCTCGCGCAGGAGCGCGGCTGGCAATTCAATTACGAGTTGCCCTCGCGCCCGCAGCACGTGCTCGCGGAGCCGAAGCTCGGCGTGCGTTTCTCCGAGAGCATGATCGGCTTCTTCTCGACGACGGTGACGGACGACGGCGACGACGCATATCAACGCGGTTGGGACGAAGGCCAAAAGGTCGGCTCGAAGTTTCAGTTCATCATGACCATCATCTCCGACGATCTGGAACGAACGGTTTCGGATGTGAACTACATCTCGCCCATGCTCGGCAGCGTCGTCGCGCCGGAACTGTCGCCGCAGCCGCTCACGGTCACCGAAGGCAAGTTCAACTACTTCCTCGAAGAGAAAGAGCAAGTCGAGACCAAGCGGATGCAGTACAAGATGAAGCTGACCTCCGTTGCGGGCCAAACTTATTACTTCTCCGGCTTCAAGACCATTCACAGCGACCCCGGCTTCGACATGTGGGCCGATACGACGACGCTCTATATCACCGTCCACGAAGGCGCAGACGAAACGGGGCGCGTCATCGGCAAAGGCATCTTGCGCATCCCCGCCGCATCCTTCCTGCGCCAGATGACTACGATGCAGGTGACGAACGCGCGCGGTCTGCTCCAACGCTACCAAGCGATGATCAAGTTCGGGCGCTTCTTCGGTGGCGAACTGCTCGACACCTACGGCGGCAATCTGAAATAGCGGGGCGCGGCGGCGCACTTGCGTCGTCCCGCCCGGCCGCAGTTGCGCCGGAGAGCACAACTCTATGCCAATCACATTTGAACCACTCACACAGGCGGATGCCCTCACGCTGGCGCGTGAATCCATGGCCTTCAAGGGCGACTTCTCCTCTTGGCTGGCGAAGCAGGTCATGTCCAGCCCGACCACGGAGACGCGCGTGGCCGATCTGTATCCGCTCTTGACCGAAACGAAACTGACCTTCGCCATCGGCGGCGAGGGCGTCGAGACGACGCTACGCTTCAGGGATGAGCCGACTGCCGAGCAGACTTCAGCATGGCGGCATCACCTGCGCGAGCCGGGCACAGAGGCCTTTGTCCTGCTCGTGCGCGCAAAGGGGAGCGGGCCGTGGCGCGTCAGCCTGTCCGTCACGTCCGACCAGCAAGGGCAGATCGTTGACTTCGCGGACAGCGGCGACGACGGCGGACGGCCGCGCATGCGTATTTATATCTGTCGCTTCAACGTCATCTCGCCGCGCCCGATGGTCGGCTGGTACGACCCGTTCCAACTTGCGCGTACCGCCGTTGATGTCGTCATCTCGACCATCTTCGGCAAGAACGCCGATTACCGGCTGATGGAAGCGTTGGCGTCCGGGCCGCCCGTGACGCCCGACTACACACGCCACTGGCAGGCGCGCGGCAAAGAGCGCGACGAGCCTTACCAACAGAACGGGAGCGCGCCGCCGGCCCAAGCTGCGCCCGCCCCACCTCAGCAGGGTGAGTTACGTAAAGAGATGTGGCTCGATTACGTCGGCGATGTCGGCGACGGCTGGGATTCGACCTACGCGATAGCGCACAGTCTGGCGCAGCCCGCCCTCTCTTTTACCGATCCGACCGACGGTAGTACCCACGAGACGAAACGCGGTGAGGTGTTGGTCTTCGGCGGCGATCAGGTCTATCCCATGGCGAGCCGGCAGGAGTATCAGGTGCGCCTGTTGCAGCCCTACGAGACGGCGCTCTGTAGCACGCCGGCCCCGCACCCGCACGCCTACGCTCTCCCCGGCAATCACGACTGGTATGACAGTCTCGTCTCCTTCACGCGCCTCTTCTGCCAGCGTCGTTGGTTCGCCGGTTGGCAGACGAACCAGACCCGCAGCTACTTCGCGCTCAAGTTGCCGGGGCATTGGTGGTTGCTCGGCACGGACGTGCAACTCGCCTCCGATCTGGACGTGCCGCAGGTTGAATATTTCACTGCGGTCGCGAAACAGATGGAGAAGGATGATCGGGTCATCATCTGCACCGCCGAGCCGCACTGGGTTTACGCCTCGCTCTACGGCAACAACGACGCGGACTTTAACGAAAACAATCTCGCCTATCTGGAGAAGAAGATCATCGGCGAGAAAGCGAAGGTCGCCGCTTTCATCGCGGGCGACGAGCACCATTACCGTCGGTTTCAAGGCACAGACGGCACACAGAAGATCACGGCGGGCGGCGGCGGCGCGTTCCTCCATCCGACGCACGGCGAACAGGTGCAGAGCCTTGATGGCGGCTTCGAGCTACAAAAGAGTTTTCCCGCGCCGGAGGAATCCAGCAAACTCACCTGGCGCAACTTCGGCTTCCTCTTTATCAATCCGAAGTTCGGCTTCCTGACGGCCATGCTTTACGTGCTGACGGCATGGGCCGGCAAATCTCCTGTCGGGGAATTCGGCCTCACTGATTGGAAGAAAGTGATTGGCCAAGCGATTGAGGCGGCGATGCGCAACCCGGCGGCCGTCTTCTGGATACTCGCCATGCTAGGCGGCTTCATCCTGTTCACCGACACACACTCCAAGTGGTACAGGTGGATTGCCGGCTTTCTGCACGGGTCGTCGCACCTCGCCGCCACGTTCTTCATCGGCTGGCTCGCCGGCTACATCTCTTACCACCGGTTCGGCTGGCAGTTCGACTCATGGCAGCAACTTTTGTTCTCTGCGGCGATGCTCTTTGGCTTGGGCTGGATCGTCGGCTCGACGATCATGGGCGTGTACCTGTTTATCTCGCTGAACATCTTCCACCGGCACTCGAACGAAACGTTCTCGGCGCTTGCCAACCCCGACTACAAAAACTTCCTGCGCCTGCGGTTTGAAGCGAATGGCGACCTGACGATCTTCCCCATCGGCCTCCGCCGCGTGCCGCGCAAGTGGCGGCGACAGACCGAAGGCCAGCCCGGCCCTTCCTACGTGCCTGACACCGACGGGCTATCACCGGCCGCTGTGGCGGCGCAACGCCCCAGCCTGATCGAGTCACCCATCTATATCAAACGTTCGAGCGATCCGGCCGCGCGCATCAGTGTCAGCAGTTCGGGCGAGTACCGCCCCTGACCCTTTCCTGTGGAGTTTAGCCAATGGCGAATGACAATCAGCCGCAAGCCCGCCCCCCTTACCGCGAGACGGTCGTCCCCTTCACGGCGGGCGACGGCTTCCAGTGCAATCTGCTCCACGTCGCGGGCGATAAGCCGCCGACGCGCGGCCCCGTCATCCTCGTGCATGGCGCGGGCGTGCGCGCCAATCTCTTTCGCGCGCCTGTAAAGACGACGCTTGTGGACGCGCTCATCGAGCATGGCTACGACGTGTGGTTGGAGAACTGGCGCGCGAGCATCGATCTGCCGAAGAACGAGTGGACGCTCGATCAAGCGGCCGTGCATGATCACCCGGCGGCGGTGCAGACCATCGTGCGCGAGACCGGCGCGGATGAGGTTAAGGCCGTCATTCACTGTCAAGGCTCGACCAGTTTTATGATGTCGGCGGTCGCGGGGCTTGTGCCGCAGGTCAAGACGATTGTGGCGAACGCCGTCACCTTGCATCCGGTTGTGCCGAAGTTCTCGAAAGTTAAACTGAACGTGGCCGTGCCGCTCATCAGCTTGCTCACGGATTATCTGAATCCGGCTTGGGGCTTGCACGCGCCGACGCTGACGGCCAAGGCGATCAGCCTGCTCGTGAATGCGACGCATCACGAATGCAAAAACGCGGTCTGCAAGCAGGTCAGTTTCACCTACGGCACGGGCTTCCCCGCCCTGTGGCTGCACGAGAACATCAACAACGACACGCACGAATGGTTGAAGCAAGAGTTTGCCAACGTGCCGCTCACGTTCTTTAAACAGATGGCGCGTTGCGTCGGGCGCGGCAATCTCATTTCCGTGGACGGCTTGAAGGAACTGCCCGCCGACTTCTGCGCGCAAGCGCCGCAGACGGACGCGCGCTTCGCCTTCACGGCCGGCGCGAAGAACCTCTGCTTCCTGCCCGACAGTCAGGTCAAGACCTTTGCATGGTTCGAGGGGCAGCGCAAAAACTATCACTCGCTCCACGTCTTCCCGACCTACGGCCACCTCGACGTGTTCATGGGCAAGCACGCCGCCGAGGACACGTTCCCCGTCATCATCGCCGAACTCGACAAGCCCAACAAATAGGAGGCGTCATGTCGATCCCCAGACGTTTGCAGCAACAAGCCGGGCGTTACGCGCTCGTGGACGGCATTCCCTTCCACCTGCCCGTCTATTGTAAGGACTCGCCCTGCCTCATGGCGGCCTTTTCGATCAACGCGGACAAGGCCCGCGCGCTCTTGCCCGGCAACGAAATCTATCCCTTCCGCCTGTGGAACAAAGGCTTGCTCGTCATCACCGTGATTGATTACCGCGACACGGTG
>JANMAD010000152.1:0-5231 GCA_031359515.1 Acidobacteriota bacterium
CCTTGTAGGCGACAAGGCAAGCTTGATGTCGAAAGCAAACTATACAGAGGTCACTAATCGGAGCGCGTGATAGCGTAGCTGAGAATCCGAAGGTTGTTAGCGAGCGACTTGGGCACTCGTCCATTACGCTCACGATGAATATTTACTCCCAGGTTTTACCGGATATGCAGCAGGCCGCAATGGAGAAATTAGAGAAGATGTTATTCGGGGGCTGAGTTAGCCGGTGCTATTGGCACACTATAGGCACACAAAACGGGCAGCCTTAATTTAAGACTGCCCGTTTTGTGTTTGAGTTGACTGGACTGGGAAGCAGGGACTCGAACCCCGATAGCCAGATCCAGAGTCTGGAGTCCTACCATTGGACGACTTCCCACCAAGCGTTAGAGAAATTTACGAACTGGCGCAGCGGTTGTCAACCGCGCCCGTAATGGGAGGGCTAACACACCTGTCAAAACTACAGTCTCTGTTCCCGTTTCCACTTTGAACATCTACCAGATAACCCTTCAGGAACTGCTGGCATATTGTTTCTAGCCAAAGTTGTTCCTCGTCAGAAAGTTCTATTTTCGGAAAATTATATGTCACTTCGGTTCAATCGTATGCTGCGTCTCATGTTGAAGCATTTAACGCTTAATTAGACCGCTAGGTGTAGCTTTAGTCAACGCAAGTTGTGGTTCACTGCGCGCGATCTGGTTCATGTGTGACTTGATATTGTCGCACGGCGCGCTCGTGCCTGTCGGAAGTTTGCATCAGGTGACGTTGCGGTGTTGCGCCCGTGCACAATGCGCGCGAGGCCCGTCCGCCTGTGATGCCAGGCATTTACGCGGCGGCCCTCCGATTGCCCTGTGCAGACTCGTTATGCCAGCTACGATCCGGAGAGATATATGCGAAAAAGATTTTGCCTGATGAGGTGCGCGCCGCTGCTGCTCTGTGCGGTCGGCGCAGGGCGCGTCAATGCGCGGACAAGCGCGCCGGAGACGCTGCCGCACTACGAGGTCGGCGCGCAAATTTACAACCTCGGCGGCGGCACCGCTGACAGCGACTTGGCCGACGCATGCTTCGGCGGCCGCTTCACTTACAACCTGACGAAATACCTCGCGGTTGACACCGAGTTGAATACCTCGGTTGATTTCGACGACGATTATTTTGTCGTGAACGGCGTGCAGGGCTTCGCCGGTTTGAATGCGGGCGGGCGGTACAAGCGTCTGGGCTTGTTCGCCATGGCGCGCCCCGGCTTCGTCGCCAACTTTCACCGGGCCATTGCGGGCGCAGCCTCTCCGTCAATCGCCGAGCGCGTCGTCAAACCCGCGTTCGACGTGGGCGGCGTCTTCGAGGTCTACCTGAGTCGCAACGCCGTCATCCGCTTCGATGCGAGCGACGTGATCATCCCGTTTGGCAACGACGTGATCGAGGAAGTGCGTTGCCCTTGCCCGCGCCGCTTGGGCACGACGCACAACCTCGGCACGAGCCTCGGCGTCACCATCAGATTCTAAGACGGCCTGTCGCAAAATCGGCCGGCTTCGGGTAACATAAGCGACGTTACACCAATCTCCCCCGAACCTTTAGAGTCTGAACGAATATGCCTTTTGCTTCGATTGAAGAGGCCGCGGCCCATATCCGCGACGGGCGCATGGTCATCATTGTGGACGATGAAGCGCGTGAGAACGAGGGCGACCTCGTCTGCGCGGCCGAATGCGTCACGCCGGAGATCATCAACTTCATGGCCACGCATGCGCGCGGGCTCGTCTGCATGCCGTTGACGGAGGAGCGGTGTGATGAGTTGCATTTGACCATGCAGGTCGCCGACAACACGTCGTTTCTCGGCACGGCTTTTACCGTCTCCATTGAAGCGCGCAAGGGCGTGACGACCGGCATCTCGGCGGCCGACCGCGCGACGACAATCTTAACGGCCGTTGACGCGCGCACGCGCCCGCAAGACCTCGCGCGCCCCGGTCACATCTTCCCCTTACGCGCACGCAAAGGCGGTGTACTGGTGCGCCCCGGTCAGACCGAAGCGTCGGTCGATCTGGCGCGCATCGCGGGACTGTATCCGGCCGGGGTCATCTGCGAGATCATGAATGAGGACGGCACGATGGCGCGGCTGCCGGAGTTAGAAAAATTTGCCGCCGCGCATGATCTACTGATCATCTCGGTCGCCGACCTCGTGCGCTATCGCATACGCAAAGAGACGCTCGTGCGGCGCGCGGTCGAGACGGACGTGCCGACCGTCTACGGCTTGTTCCGCGCCGTCGCATTTGAGAACGTGGTCAACGGCGAAGTCCATCTTGTGCTCGTGATGGGCGATGTGACCACGGATGAGCCTGTGCTGGTGCGCGTCCACACGGAGAACGTGACGGGCGACGTGTTCGGCTCGCTCTTAGACGACACGGGTTTTCAGTTGCAGACGGCGCTTGAGAAGATCGCGGGCGCGGGGCGCGGCGTGGTGCTTTATTTGAAACAGCGCGAGCATGGGCTTGATCTGATCCATCAACTGCGCACCTACGCCGTCATGCGCGAGCATGGTTTGACGTTCGCGGACGCGAGCGTCGAGACCGGTTATGGCGCGAACCGCGACTATGGCGTTGGCGCGCAAATCCTCCATGACCTGGGTCTGCGGCGTATCCTGCTGCTGACGAATCATCCCCCGAAAGTCGCGGCGCTCGAAGGCTTCGAGTTGGAAGTGGTCGGCAACGTGCCGCTCGGTGCGCCCGCCCCCGCAGGAAAGATGTTGGATACAAGAGGCTAAATCGAAACTTACGACATGGGGACAACGACAAAACATGCTCTACGAATGCACACGAAACAACACGAAGCAAAACCCACGAACAGTTCGTGCTGGTTCGTGTCGGTTCGTGTGCATTCGTGGATTGGCTTTAGGGTTTGTGGGCAAATCTTGTCAGGACTGATTTAGCTGCAAATAACTGACATCCAAAGTCTGACAGCCGACATCTAGTTCGTTATCCCGTTTCCCCCGACCACAGATAATCTCGTCCGCAGGTTTGCTCTCTTTGCCTTATGCCGGTTGACGACAAGGACGCAGGTACGACAGGAACGCCGCCGCGCCGCCATTGGCGGCGGCGCTACATCACGCGCCGCAACGCATTCTATGTGGGTCTCGTCGCCATTGTCGGCGCGCTCGCGTTGCTGCTCTTGGTCGTCCTGCTTTATCGTACCGGGCGTGTGGACACGCTCATCGCCAATCAGATCATCCGCACGCTCTCCGAGTACGGCATCCGCGCCGAGGTGAAAGAGTTTCACACGAAGCTGGGGCCGCGCACCGTCGAGATCAAGGGCCTTGAGTTGTACGACGCGCAGACCGGCGAGCGTTTGGGCCGGATTGATAACATCATTGCCACCGTCCGCGTCGCCGACCTCTACGCTTTAAGTCTCCGCCGTAACGTCAACCTCGAAGCGCTCGAAGTGAACGGCCCCGAACTGTGGGTCCTCTTCGACGAACAGGGGCGCTCGAATCTCCGCAACCTACATCTGCCGCCGCCCGCGCCGAACCAGCGCATTCTCTTCTCTTATTCGACCGCGCAGGTAAAGGTCAATAACGGCATCATTCATTACGAGGTGCGGCGCAACGCGCAGGACGAGCACACGGGCGAGCAAACGCGCCACGTCTTTGCGGGCGAGGCGCGCAACCTGCGCGCGTTGATTCAGCCCGACGATCCGAGCGCGCCGGTTGCGAGCCGGGCCAACGCGGTTGACCTCTTCATGTCCGATTCGACCTTCGCGGTGGACGGCAATCAGATTGCGCCGATTGATGTGGAAGCGCACGCCCGCGTCAATCAAACGAGCGCTGAGATACGCGAGCTAACTCTGCGCTCGCCCGTGGTTGAGTCGCATCTGCAAGGCACGCTCGACGATTGGCGCGCGGGTCGTTATCAGTTGCAAGTGCGCTCCACCGTTGACCTGACACAAATCTCCGACACGTTCAAACCGGCGACGCCTTTGCGCGGCGCGGGCGAGTTCATCGGCACGGTGAAGGGCGAGGGCACGCAGTACCGGATCGAGGGCGACGTTAAATCTGACGCGCTTGCGGCCGGCGACGTGCGCTTGAAGGGCATGCAAGTGGGGTTGACTGCGACGGGCGACGGCAGCAAGCAATACGACGCACAGGGGCGCGCGGTCGTGGACTTGCTGACCGCCGGCAGCTTCAATCTCAACCTCGTGCAACTGCGTGGCGGCGTGATGGGCTCGGGTTCAGACTTCCGCTTCCTCGGCGAGTTGCGTGCGGCAGCATTGCGCCGTGGCGACACGAGCATCGCAAGTTTGATGTTGAGCGATGCGGTGGCGGAAGTGCGCGATGGCAAAATGGAGGGCACGGCGCGGCGTGCGACCGGCGCGACCGTCGTGCTGGGTGACACGCGCGCCAGCAATTTGCAGGCGAACGGCATACGCTTCAGCGCGACCGACAAAGATCATTTCAATGCGACGGTCGCAAATCTTTCGACCGGCCCGATCACGAGTAAGGACACGCACCTCAACGGGCTAACGGCGCGCGACGTGAAAGCGACGGGGCGCGGGGCTGTGACCGATGTGGCGACGAACGATGTGCGCGTCAGCGGCGGCACGTTCGCGGGCGCGCAAGTGGGCAGCATCAACATCGCGGGCGTGCGGCTTGCGATTCACGACGGCGGGCGCGTCGAAGGCTCGACGAGCGATGTGAACATCGGCACAGTTGCTTTCAACACGGGCAATGGCAGTAAAAGCGGCACGCCGGGCAAAGTGGAGAATGTGAAACTCGCGCGGCCCGTGTTCGTGCTTGAACCCGGTGATCGCTATCGCGTCACGTCCGATCTCTCGCTCGGCGGCGGCGTGCTGGGCGACTTCCAATTGGGCGCGGCGCGCGGCGCGCTCGTGGCGACGAACAGCGAAGTGCAGTTGAATAATTTTACGGCCGAAGCCTTGAACGGGCGTGCGCGCGGCAGCGCCGTCATCAGCAAAGGACGCGGCGCGTCGCACGTCAACGCGACGTTTGCAGGTCTCGACATCGGTGGGCTGCTCGCGGTCTTGACGGGCCGCGCCGTGCCGGTGACGGGCGCGACGACCGGCACGGTTGACCTGCGCTTTCCCGGCACAGACGTGAAGCAGGCGAGCGGCAATCTAACCGCGCAACTCACGGGCGAGACCGGCAACGAGACGAGCGGACGCACGCCGATCAATGGCACAGTTACATTGACGGCCGACCGGGGCAACTTTCAACTCAGTCAAGCGAACTTGCACGCGGG
>JANMAD010000153.1:0-9589 GCA_031359515.1 Acidobacteriota bacterium
CTGAGCTACAACTTTCGCTTCATGCGTGAGGCTCACAGCATTCAAGCCGCATCAGCACTCAAGAAATCTTCCCCCTAGGTCAGACTCAAGATAGCCAATTCAGTTTTTGAGTCGAACCATTCAACAGAAACCTAACTATTATTATGCCGAATGATTCGGCATAACTCTCTAATAGCGCATGAAAAGCCGAATGATTCGGTATAACTCCGTAATGAGGCGGCAAAAGCCGAACCGTTCGGTATAACTCCGTAATGGGGCGTGTAAAGCCGAATCATCGCCGGCCCCGCGCGGTAACGGCGCGTACACCCCGCTCGCTGCGTCATTCTAGCGTGACTGGCGTCACCGCCGTCGAGTTTAAGGCGCGGAGGTCTGATCCTCCCGGAGTAACTTCGGCCCGCTATAATTCCACAAAAGGTTCACGGGTGGAATTACCATACTCCGTAACTCCGTGGGCGAAACAAACCGAAACCAGCAAGCTTTAAACTATGATGGTCTTGCTGTCAGCTAAGCATTGACTGCAATCCACTGTCTGTAGGTTAAGTTCAGACTTTTACAAGTTGTTGCTCGTTACTCGTCTGTGCCCGCAAGGCAGGCGTAAGTCGCGGCTGCTGCTAATCCGCCGAGCGTGTACCACGCGATGGTCATCGCCTGTGTCGCGGGTGTGCGTGCGCTCGCGTCTTCGCCTAACCCGAGCGGCCCCGGCAGCGCGACCGCGCCGATGCCGGCCGCCAAACCGAGCGCCGCGCCGCGCAAGTAAACGCCATCGCGCCCGCCGAGTCCGACCGCGCTGTAATAAAGCGCGTTGCCCGCGATGTCGCCGACGAGCGTGCGATTGAACAACTCGTCGGGCGTCGGCGTGGGCGCGCCCACCGCGTTGTACGAGCGCGCCATCGCGCGCATGCCGAGTATGTCCATGCGTGGTGCGTCGGCGAGAACGCGCCGCGCGCCTTCGTAGATCAGCGTCAACGCGCATGCGCCCGCGAGGCCGCTGCCCAGTGTTCGTAATAAACTCATCTCGCTTGCCCCTCCTCTGTTCGTTTTATGTGCGCTCAATCGCCGGCCGCTTGTTGTTGCGCCGCTTCTTTGCGCTCTGCGAGCGGCACGTAGTCGCGCGTGCGTTGACCCAAATAGACCTGGCGCGGGCGCGCGATCTTCTGATCGGGATCGTTGAGCAGTTCGACCCACTGCGCGATCCAGCCCGACGTGCGCGGGATGGCGAACAGAACGGGGAACATGTTCACCGGAAAACGCATTGCGCGATAGATGATGCCCGAATAGAAATCCACGTTCGGATAGAGCCGCCGCTTGACGAAATACTCGTCTTCGAGCGCGATGCGCTCAAGCTCAAGCGCGACGTTCAAGAGCGGATCGCGCCCCGTTACTTCGAACACTTCGTCGGCCACCTGCTTGATGATGCGCGCACGCGGATCGTAATTCTTGTAAACCCTGTGCCCGAAGCCCATCAGGCGAAACTCACCGTTCTTCACGCGCTGCACGTATTCGGGCACGCGCTCGACCGAGCCGATCTCGTTGAGCATCTTCAAGACCGCTTCGTTCGCGCCGCCATGCAGCGGCCCGTAGAGCGCGGCGGCTGCGCCCGCGAGCGCCGAGAACGGATCGGTTTGCGCGCTGCCGATTGAGCGCATCGTGTTGGTCGAACAGTTCTGTTCGTGGTCGGCGTGCAAAATAAAGAGGACGCTGAGCGCGCGTTCCAAGACCGGGTTGGGTTGGTATTTCAACTCGGTCGTCTTGAACATCATGTTCAAGAAGTTGCCTTCGTAAGAGAGATCGTTATCGGGATAGACGTACTGCATGCCGATGCGGTGGCGATAGGCAAAAGCCGCAATGGTCGGGACTTTGGCGATCAAACGGTAAATCTGCTTCTGCCGGCACTCGACATCGAACACCTCTTTCGCGTCCGGATAGAAAGTGGAGAGCGCGGCCACCATCGCCTCGAACATGCCCATCGGATGCGCGTTATAGTGGAAGCCGTCCAAGACCTTCTTGATGTTCTCGTTGATAAAGGTGTGGAACGTGATGTGATGCGTCCACTGCTTCAGTTGCGCTTCGTTCGGCAGTTCGCCGTAGAGCAACAAGTAAGCAACTTCCAGATAGCTGCTTTGTTCAGCTAACTGCTCAATCGGGTAGCCGCGATATTCGAGGATGCCTTTGTCGCCGTCAATGTAAGTGATCTGGCTCTTGCACGAAGCAGTATTCATAAAGGCCGGATCGTAGGTCATCAATCCGAAATCGTCGGCCTGCACTTTGATCTGGCGCAAGTCCATCGCGCGGATCGTGTCGTGCTCAATCGGCACTTCATACTGCTTGCCGGTGCGATTGTCCGTAATCGTCAGCGTGTCCTTGTGCGCGCTCATAGCGATCCCTCTCCCTCTCACGGCCCCGTGCGGCTATAGTTTGTTGCTTGGCTTTGCCGTCAAGCATACGGCCGATCATGCCTCCGCTCAAATCGCGGCACGGCAGTTTAAGTTGACGACATGGCGAGAGTGTTGCTTAGGGCTTGAGCAGGCGGGTGAAGCCTGCCTGCGCAAAGTGGCGGTCAGTCGTCAATGCTTCAGTGACGGCGCACTCGCGCATCAGCAAGAAACTGACGGCAGCACAGAGCGAGTAGGTCTTATCGAGTAGCGTCACTGCTTCAGAGTGCGCCCTTTGCACCGCTCTATCCCTGCGCGTCGCGTTACAGCGTTAACGGCGCTAAGCCAGCGCGGCGCAGTTGTGCGTTGAGCGCATCAAGCTCTTTGGTCTTGAGGTCGGCCCAAACGGCCAGTGCTTTAGCGTGTTGCGCTTGCAACTCGTCGGCCGATCTGACGGCCTGCGTGGTGGGCGCGAAGTCGCCCTCTTGCAGCACGTCGAGCAGCGTGCCCCAGCCGCCGTTAAGCCGTGCAAGCGCGGGCGCATCGCTGCCCGGTCGGGCCTGTCCGCCGCCACCAGCCGCGCCTTCAAGCGTAAGTAGTTTTGAGTCGAACTGCGCAAGCGGTTCGCTCATCGCGCCCGTGCCGACTTTGGCGCGCAGGTCTTTTACCCCCTCGCGGAGTTTGCGCAACTGTGCCAACGCTGCGTAGCTCTCGTTCATGCCTTCGTAAGCGCGCAGCGAGAGTGTGAACTGTTGCCGAAGACCGATGACGGGTGTCTTAACGCGCGGATCGATCCGCACGGTGAGCGGTTGCGTGAGCGTGCTACTGCCAACGGTGAGGCGGACGGTGTATTGACCGGGCTGCACCAGCGGCCCTAGCGGCGTGCGCGGCGTGTCGTGATAGATGGCCGAGATGGGAAAGTCGTAACGCTCAGTTTGCGGGCGCGGGTAGGTCAAGTCCCAGACGAAACGTTGCATGCCGGCCCGTGCGGAAAGTATGCGCGGCGGGCGGAACCAGTAAGCGGGCACGGCGTAATCCTGCGCGTCAATTGGCTCCGGCTGATCCGTGTTCGCGAAGCGGCGCACAACTTTGCCGGCCGCATCTAAAATCTCCAACGTGACCGGCCCCGTGGCATCCGTCTTCAAATAGTAGTCAATGATCGCGCCATCGGGCGGGTTCTGGCCCACCGGTTCATCGGGCGGGAGCGGCGTGTCCGTGTTGACGTTGCGACGGACGCGCGTGGCGAGTTGCGGACGGAAGAGGAACGCGTCTGCGCTTGTTACTTGCGCGTCCATCTGCCGGAGCGGTGTGATGTCGTCGAGAATCCAGAACGAGCGACCATGCGTGCCAACGACGATGTCGTCGTCGTGGATGACGAGATCGCGGATCGAAGTGGCGGGCATGTTCAAGCGGAGCGGCTGCCATTCGTCGCCGTCGTTGAACGAGACATAGACGGCGCGCTCCGAACCGGCGAAGAGCAGTCCCTTGCGCTGCGGGTCTTCGCGCACGACGTTGACGGGATCGGTCGGCAAGCCGCGCACGATCTCTTGCCACGTCTTGCCGCCGTCATGCGTGCGGTAGATGTGCGGGCGCTGATCGTCGAGGCGTATGCGATTGACGGCCGCGTAAGCGGTCTGCGCATCGAAGTGGCCGGCGTCCATGATGGAGATTTTGCTCCAAGCAGTGATGTCGGGCGGCGTCACGTTCGTCCAGTTTTTGCCGCCATCGCGCGTCACGTGGACGAGACCGTCGTCCGTGCCGGCCCAGATCGTGTTGATGTCTTTGGGCGACGGCGCGAGCGTGTAGATGACGCCGCGCCGCGCCATCTTCGCCATCTCCGGCGCGCGATAGACGCCGATAGACGCGGGCACTTCGGGCTGCTCGCGCGACAGATCGGGACTGATGATGTCCCAACTCACGCCGCCGTTCATCGTCTTGAATAAAACATTGCCCGCGTAATAGAGGACGTGCGGATCAACAGGCGAGAAGATGACGGGCGCGGTGCGCAGAAAGCGATACTTGCCGCTGCGCACGGCTTCGGGCGCGACCGACTGTACCTGCCCGGTCGTCTTGTCGAAGCGCGAGAGCTTGCCGCCGTAGATGAGATTTGGATTCAACGGATCGGGCGCGGCGTAGCCGTACTCTTCAAGCCCGACGGTGCGCCAGTCGCGAAACGAGATCGCGCCGTTGTCGCCGCGCGAGGCGATGCCGACCGAGCCGCTCTCCTGTTGCCCGCCGTAGACCCAGTAAGGATATTGATTGTCGGTGATGACGTGGTAGAACTGCGCGGTCGGTTGGTTGTACCAACTGCTCCACGTCTCGCCGCCGTTGACCGTGATGACCGCGCCCTGATCCGAGGCGAGCAGGATGATGCGCGGATCGTCCGGGTTGATCCAGGTGGTGTGATAGTCGTCGCCGCCGGGCGCGCCGCGCCACGCCGTCCACGTCTTGCCGCCATCGGTCGAGCGATACGTCGCGACGTTCGCCGAATACACTATGTCCTTGTTCTTCGGATCGACTTTGATATCGGCGAAGTCGCTGCCGCGCGACCACGGGCGGCGGTCGGTGGAGACGCGCAGCCACGAATCGCCCGCGTCTTCGGAGCGATAGACGCCACCGAGTTGCGGCGCATCAACCAAAGCGTAAATGCGGTTCGGATCGCTCGGCGCGATGCCGAAGCCGATGCGCCCCAAGCCCTGCTCAAAGGTGGGCGAGCCTTTCGTTAATTGCTTCCACGTCGTGCCGCCGTCAGTTGATTTATAAAGCCCGCTGCCCGGCCCCTGCCACGAGCCGTTCTCCCAAGGCCCTTGCCGCGCGGCCCATAGGTCAGCGTAGATCGTCTTGGCATCTTTCGGATCGAAGGCCAGCGCAATCGCGCCCGTGTTCTCGTCCTTGTAAAGTACCTTCTCCCAAGTCTGCGCGCCATCGGTCGAGCGATAGACGCCGCGCTCTTCGTTCGCGCCGTAAGGATGACCAAGCACCGCGACAAGCAAGCGATTCGGGTCATGCGGATCGACGATGATCGCGCCGATCTGTTGCCCGTCGCGCAGGCCCAGATGTGTCCACGTCTTGCCCGCATCGGTGGATTTATAGATGCCGTCGCCGGTCGAGAGATCAGGCCGTTGCAAGCCTTCGCCGCTGCCGACGTAGATGATGTCGGGATTAGAGGGCGCAACCGCGAGAGCGCCGATTGAGCCGGTCGGTTGCTCGTCGAAGATGGGCGTCCAGGTGCGCCCGGTGTCGTTTGTGCGCCACACGCCGCCGTTGTTGACGCCGATATAAAAGACGTTCGGCTGACCGGGCACGCCGGTCGCGCCCACCGTGCGCCCGCCGCGAAACGGCCCGATCATGCGCCAACGCATGCTCTGATATAGACCGGGGCTGAACTGCTGCGCGCTCACCGCGAACGTGAACGTGATTAGGAGAGAGAGCCGGAGCAAGGCCGCCCCGATGCTGCGTGTGGACATCGCTTATTATCTCCGCCGGAAAAGAGTATTAACGAACGCTCGGTGCTGCGTATAGTCTCACCTCCGCGCGCGGTCTGTCCATACAGTTGACGGCCGCGATGCAAGTGCGTTCGTGTGGGAATTGAGTGCGCCTCCTGTCAGTACCGCCTGCGGTAGCGGGCGGGTCGTGGTGGCGTATGCATGACCCGCCCGCTACCGCAGGCGGTACTGACCTCTCGGTTTGGCCACGAAGAAATGGAGCGCGCAGAGTCCACCGCCGATGAGCGCGACCCCGCGCAAGCCGTGCGCGCAAGCGAGCAGCGTGAAGAAGAGAATGATGCTGAGACCGACGCGCCGCGCCCATATGTTGGCCATGCAACGCCAACGAAACAGGATGAAGGCGAGCAGTCCGGTCGCAAACCAACCCGCGAAGTTCGTGGCCGGGATGCCATAGTACCAACCGCCGTTGGCCCAGCGCCAGTAGCCGAGCGGCTGCGCGGCAAGCGGGTCAATGATCAGATCACAGGCGGTCAGCCAGAGCGCGGCCATTAACGCTTCAGTCCACATTGGCAACATGAAGCGCACGAGCATCTGTTTGACGTAAGCTGCCAGCGTCATCCACGCGCAGGCCATCACGAGCGGCACGCCGAACAACTGCGGCGTTAAAACATCGGTGTATTTATACGCCCCGAACGGCACGCCGTAACGCACGCCGATGATCTCAACGATGAAGCCGAACAGCGCGATGCACGCGAGCCACGAGAGATCGTGCAGTGTGCGTGTGCTGAGCAGCACGATGATGCCGGCCAACAATAGAAAGAGCGCGGCGAGCCAATTCTGCGTGGGGCGCACGCCGCCCGCGCGCCAGTGTTGCGCGACGCCGCCAACCCACAGCACGACGTAAGCGGCGACGACAAACACAAGTGCGGCGCGTCGCCAGTTGCTCGCGCGGGGCTGTGCTTGATCAAGTGCGCTCGCTGTGTCGCTCAGGTCTCGTACCTCTCGATAAGCTCGCAGGTGATGGCGGCGGACAATAAAACGGTTGGCGTGCCGCCGCCGGGATGGCTGCTGCCGCCGACATAATAGAGTCCGCCCACACGCGCGTCTTTGTTGGGCGGGCGCAGGAAAGCGCGCCGCCAACCATGCGAGTGCGTACCGTAGATCGCGCCGCCGGGCATCAGATAATCGCGCGCGATGCGGCGCGGCGTCCACACGTCGGACACGACGATGTCAGCCGCGATGTCGGGCCAACCGCCCTGCGCCAGCCGCGCAAAGACGCGCGCACGCGCCTGCGCAGTCTGCTCGTCCGACCACGCCTTATCATCGGCGGGCGCGTTCGCCATGATGAACAAGGTTTCGCCGTCTGCGGGCGCGAGCGTCGGATCATTGCGACTCGGCGCGCTGACATAGACGGTCGGCTCATCGGGGAAGCGACGCTCGGTGAAGAGTTGCGCGAACTCGTTTTGATAGTCAGCGGAAAAATAGACTGTGTGTTGCGCGAGGTGCGGCAGCTTGCGCTTGACGCCAAGCAGTAGCACGAAGCCTGAGAGCGAACGCGCCGATGCGGGTTGCGGTTTGTCGTCGGCATCTAACAACGTGCGCGTTGTGGCGGCATCGCCGTTCATCACGACCACATCGGCCGTGAGTTGCGTGCCATCGGCGAGATGTACGCCGCGCACTTTGCCGCCGGTTTGCGTGATGCGCTCGACGCGCGCGTCGGTGAGTAACTCAACATTATGCGCCTGCGCGAGGGCGACGAGACTTTCGATCAGCCGGTAAAGTCCGCCTGTGATGTGCCAGCCGCCGTAGGCATATTCGATGTAAGGGATGACGGCGAGCGTGGCCGGCGAGCTATAGGGCGAAGAGCCGACGTAGGTCGGATAGCGGTCGAAGAGTTGGCGCAAGTAAGGGCTGCGAAAGTGCGCCGCGACGGTGCGGTGATAGTTGCCCCAGGCGTGGCGCAGCGGCAGATAACGCAGGGCCTTGAACGCGCGCAGGTTGGGCGGGTCAAGTGGACGACGACGCAAAAACGTCTCGCGCGAGAGCGCGAAGAGCCGCGCGCCTAATTGCATGAAACGCAGGAAGCCATCCACATCGCGCGGGTCAAGTTGGCGCACGGTGGCGAGCCAGTCCGGTAAGTTAGTTGAATAGGTGAAGCGTGTGCCGTCGGCAAAGACGTAATCGGCGAGCGGGCGCACGGGGACGAGTTCGACGTGATCGGCTAACTGACTACCGGCCGCCGTGAAGAGGTCGGCGAAGACCCACGGCATCGTGACGAGCGACGGCCCCGTGTCGAAGCGAAAGCCCGCTTGCGTCCACGTATTCATCTTGCCGCCGAACGTGCTGCCCTGTTCGCAGACGGTGACGCGCCAGCCGGTCGCAGCTAAACGCACGGCCGTCGCGAGTCCGCCCAGCCCGCCGCCGATGATGATCGCCGTTCGTTGCTTCATGCGTGGAGTGTGCGCGGAACTGTCGCCGCCGATGCGTCGGCTAAGCTGTTACGGTTCATCACGCACCAGCCCTGTCGCCGCGTCGTGATAGCGTCGCCCCTTCCATGCCACTCCGCGCCCGCTTTTACAGCGCCACCACGAAGCGAGACCGAGCGCGAGCAAAATGCACTCGCTCAATGGGTGCAGCAACGCCGACCACCACGGGTGTCTGAATCTAAGCGCGAGCGCCACGCGCATGAGCAACACGCAGATGACAGATAGCAACCACAGCCACGCCGCCGACGCAGTAAACTTGAAGCTGACCGGCGCAGCGATGAATGGCAAGAGAAAAACCGTGCAGTGCAACGCGATGAAGGCCCAGAAGCTACGCTCGCGGCGGAACGCGGGAAAGAAGTTTTTCAGAAACCCCTGCCAGATTTCCGCGAACGAATGATACATGCGCACGCGCACGATCTTTTGCCCATCGAGACACAAACTCGCTTCGCCGCATGCGCGCCATGCTTGCGCGAGCCGCACATCCTCAAAGATTTCGGCGCGCACTAAAGCATGCCCGCCCGTGCGCGCGTAAGCATCACGGCGCGCGAGCAGACACGACCCGTGCGCGAGACCGAGCGCGGCGTCGGGTCGCTTGAGCGCGAGCGGCGCAGGGTAGAGCGTGAAGACGACGACGTTCAAGAGCGGCATCAAAGCGCGCTCCCAGAAACTCACCAGTTCGAGCGCGGGCCAGCACGAGAGCAGCGACACGTCGCGCGTCTCGGCTTCCGTCAACATACGTCCGGCCGCGCCCGTGCGCAGCCGCGCATCGGCGTCAAGGAAGAGTAGCCACTGACCGCGCGCGGCGGCGGCGAGTTGCGCGCAGGCGAACGTCTTGCCGCACCAACCGGCGGGCAACTCCGCGGGCGCGAGCAAGCGCACGCGCGCGTCGTGGCGCGCAAAGCCGTTGACGATCTGCGCCGTGCGATCCGTCGAGTGGTCATCATAGACAAGCACTTCGCGGAGCAACTCGCCTTGCGCGAGCGCGGTGTTCAGACACGCGGCGATGTTCGCCTCCTCATTACGCGCCGGGATCAGCAGCGAGATGCTATCAAGCGGCGCACGCTGCGGCGTGTCTGTCACGCGCGGCCAACAGAGCGCATTCCAGAGCGTCACGCCGAGCAGCGCGAGCGCAAAGCATAAAATTAGCAACGGCAGGAAAAACATTATGGCTAGTCGTAGTTGCGTGCCCCCGCTTGTCAGTACCGCCTGCGGTAGCGGGCGGGTGGTAATGTTTCCACGACCCGCTACCGCAGGCGGTACTGACCGGAGTCTTGGGGAAGCGGCT
>JANMAD010000173.1:0-7962 GCA_031359515.1 Acidobacteriota bacterium
CAGGCCTGCGCCGGTGTTTAGCTCCAAATTACCGCCGGTTGCGATTTTGATTACGGCCAACTCAATGTCCGTGATGAACGTGCCGTTGCTCCTCACAAACGCATCGAGGCTTAGTGCCCCGTCTTCCACTTCGACCTTCAACTGATTATCGAAAAAGAGGGTGGTCTTGGATTCTGCCGTGATAGTGGGCGCGTTAAAGCCAGTGCCGGAGACGCGAAAGTTGCCCTGGTTAATAAACTGACTGGTGTCCGTCGTTCCCGTTCTGAGAATTTGGGCAGTGCCGCCGATGATGAACGTGCCGACGTTCGTAAATTTCGCGTTCTGGGTTAACGTGAGTCCGCCGCTTGATAAGTGATCCGTGCCGACGCTGAGAAGGTTTCCGCCGATCAAAGTCGCAAAACCAAAGCCCGGCGCACTACTGATCTCCATCCCGCCGTTGGCATTCACTGTTACACCTTGGAAGAGTCCGCCCGTCATAGTTAGAGTGCCATTCACGGTCACAGAGCCGCCGGCGATCATCCCGCCGCCCGCGACCGTCAGATTGTTGACCGTCACTGCCTGATTGAGAATGGGATTTATGCCGGTAATGTTAATCGTGGCATCGTCAGTCGGCCCCGGCACTTTCTTCGGTGCGCCGACAGTGGCCGGCGTCCAGTTATCCGCGTTGAACCAATTATGCGAGTCGCCCGGGACCGTTGTTCCGCCGGTAAACCGATAACTCTCCGCTTGCGCCGCGCCCGCTGTCAGCAGGATGAGGCACACCGCCGCGAGCAGTCGCTCGCCCCGCGCCATCTTCAACATCGCCCCGATCTGCGCCGACACGTTCTGCTTGTTGCCTGCCATGATGCGAACTCCTTTTCGTTTGACGGACACGCTACCGTTCAGTTCAAACGCGCGAATTGACACAGACAAGCAACCGCCCGCCGGGCTGCTCCGCGAAATGCACTTGCCCCGCCTCGACCCGGCGGTAAACCTCCCGCACGGATGTACCCCACAACACCGCAGCCGTTTCCGGCTTCAGCATGCGCACTTCATCCGCGCACACCGCACACCACACAAACGCCCGCTGGCTTTGCGCTCTGACGACGAGGAACTCGTCCGTCTCGACCGTTAGCTCAATCGCCCCGACAACCAATCAGCTATTTTTAGTCCTCTCAACTTGCCGCCTCATCTCCTTAAGCGAAATTTGAGTCAATAAGTGTTCATGCGGCGAAAAAATTTCCGTACCTCATCGGACGCAACAGAAACTCGCTAAAAGTGTTAGAATTTTCTGAGTCCAGTTGGCCCTGTCCCCTCCGAGGGGTGGCGATGACGACACCATCAACACAAGTGACCCAGCTTCTCGTCGAATGGAGCAACGGGAATCAAGCGGCCCTCGACAAATTGACGCCACTGGTCTATGAAGAACTGCACCGGCTGGCTCATCACTACATGAGTCGGGAGCGCGGCGGCCACACACTGCAAACGACGGCCCTGATTAATGAGGCGTATCTCCGGCTCATCGATCAAGCACAGGTGCGCTGGCAGAACCGCGCACACTTCTTCGCCGTCTCGGCGCAGGTGATGCGCCACATCTTGGTTGATCATGCGCGCAAGCGGCACAACGCCAAGCGCGGGGGCGATGCGCGGCGGGTCTCTCTGGCCGAAGCGGCGGTGGTAGCTAAGGAGCGGACTGGGGATGTGATCGCAATCGACGAGGCGCTGAAGAGACTGGCGGTGCTCGACCCGCGCAAGAGCCAAGTCGTAGAGCTACGCTTCTTTGGCGGGTTGACCATTGAGGAGACGGCCGAAGTCCTTAAAGTCTCGCCGATCACAGTCCGACGCGAATGGACCACGGCCAAAGCGTGGCTCTACAAAGCTGTGACGAGTACCGAGTAATAGCAAAGACTTGGTTTCGCTCACCCGCCCGGAAGTTTGCCGATAGCAGCTCTGCGCAGAACCTGCTTGCTTGTTTCGAGTAGTTGCCACTCTGACGATGAAACCCGAACGCTGGCAGCGCATCACCGAAGTGTTTCAATCCGCCATCAAGCGCGAGCCTGACCAGCGCGCTGTTTACCTCGACGGGGTCTGCGCTGGCGAAGAGAGTCTGCGGCAGGAGGTCGAGGCTCTTATCGCCGCGCATGAGCAGGCAGATAGTTTCATCGAGCAGCCGGCTTTCGAAGTCGAGGCGGCGACGCTGGCTGCCGCTCAGGTCGGCTCGCTGGCGGGTCGTGCGCTCGGCCATTACCAGTTCATCTCTTTGCTGGGCTATGGCGGGATGGGCGAGGTCTATCTCGCGCAGGACATGCGGTTGGGCCGCAAAGTGGCGGTCAAGTTGTTGCCTCAGCACTTCGCCGCGGATGAGCCGCGGGTGCGCCGCTTCCAACAGGAGGCGCAGAGCGCTTCAGCTTTGAATCATCCGAACATCGTTACTATTTATGAAGTTGGAGAGGCAGATGGCTTACAGTTTATCGTCACCGAGTTCATCGAGGGCGAGACGCTGCGCGAACGAATGGCGCGGATGAAGGCGGCGAGCTATCCCGCGCAGGCAGCGCCGGGTTCGCTGAGCGAAGTGCTCGACACCGTCATTCAAGTCGCATCTGCTTTAGCCGCCGCACATCAGGCGGGGATTGTGCACCGTGACATCAAGCCGGAGAACATCATGCTCCGCCGCGATGGCTATGTGAAAGTGCTCGACTTCGGCCTCGCCAAGCTGACCGAGAAAGCCCCAGACCAACGAGCGATTGATTCGGAAGCAGCGACGAAAGTGTTAATCAAGACTGCGCCGGGTTTGGTGATGGGTAGTGCCGAGTACATGTCGCCGGAGCAGGCGCGGGGGCGGGAGGTTGACGCGCGGACAGACATCTGGAGCTTGGGCGTCGTCCTCTATGAGTTGGTCACGGGCTGCGCGCCCTTCACAGGCGAAACGCCCACGGACGTGATCGCCTCGATTGTGAAGACGGAACTGCCGCCGCTCACACGAATTGCGCCCGAAGCGCCTACTGAATTGGAGCGCATTGTCAGTAAAACGTTAGCGAAAGATCGGGAAGAGCGTTATCAGGGCGTCAAGGACATGTTGGTTGATCTCAGACAACTCAGGAAGCGCCTCGACGTGGCGGCTGAACTAGAGCGCACTGCGTCGCCGGAGATGAACGTCAAGCCGATAGCGATTAGTAGCGAGCAGGCTACTGTTGAGACGGCGCAAGGAGCGGCCACGCAAACCGGCGGGGTTGGAACTGCCCGCCCGACATCGAGTGCCGAGTATGTTGTCAGCGAGATCAAACAGCACAAGATAGCGACGCTGATTATTATGGTCGTGCTTGCGGCTGGGATCATCGGCCTCGCTGCTTATCTGCATGCGCGCAGCACCGCAGCCGGTATTGAGTCTATTGCCGTGCTGCCTTTTGATAATCAGAACCACGATGCTGACTCCGAATATCTATCTGATGGGTTAACTGAAAGCATCATCAACAACCTAACGCAGCTTTCCAACCTGCGGGTGGTCGCGCGCAACACTGCGTTTCGCTACAAGGGGAATGCGAGCGATCCGACATCTGTGGGCAATGAACTGGGTGTGCGTGCGGTCTTGACCGGCAGAGTCTTGCAACGCGGTGATAATCTGCTGGTGGGCGCGGAGCTGATCGACGTGCGCGAAAACAAACAACTTTGGGGCCAGCAGTACAATCGTAAGCTCGCGGACGCGGTTGATATTCAAGCCGAGATCGCAAAAGCGATCTCGGACAGATTGCGCTTGAACCTCTCCGGCGAAGAGCAGAGACGACTAGCTAAGCGCCCCACCGAAAACCCGGAAGCCTATCAGCTCTATCTCAAGGGCAACTATTACACGGCTAAATATACAAAAGAAGGATTGGACAAAGGCAAGGAATACTTTAATCAAGCCATCGCCGCAGACCCAAATTACGCCCTAGCCTACGATGGTTTGGCTTATTACTACATTACGGCGGTTGGTTTCTTCATCTCGGACGATGACGCAATGCCCAAACTCAGAGAGACAGCTAACAAGGCGCTGGCGATAGACGAAACACTCGGCGAACCGCATAACTCTCTGGCGATAGTAGCCTGGTGGTTCGACCGCGACTGGCCCCCTGCTGAGAAAGAATTCAAGCGCGCCATTGAATTGAACCCGAACTTTGCGCGGGCCCATTGGCTCTACGGCTGGTATCTGATCACGATGGGACGGAACGACAAGGGAATTGCCGAGAGCAAACGAGCCCAAGAGCTTGATCCGCTATCGCTGGAGACCAACACAATATTGGGCCAAAGTCTGTTCTTTGCTCGCCGTTATGACCAAGCGATTGCACAACTCAGAAATACCTTGGATATGGATCAGAGTTTCTGGCTCGCGCATGACTTTTTGGGCCGTGCTTACGAAGCAGACGGCAAGCTGCCAGAAGCTATAGTAGAGTTTCAGCGTGCGGTTGAGCAGGAGAGCGACGTAGCTGAGAATTGGTCAAATCTCGGCCACGCCTACGCGCTGTCGGGCAAGAGGGCTGAGGCGCAGAAGATTTTGGATCAGTTGAAAGAACGGTCAGCGCGCGGCTACGTCCCAGCATACACCATCGCCATTGTCTATGCCGGACTGGGAGATAAGGATCAGGCTTTCGCCTGGCTTGACCGGGCTTACACAGACCACTCGTTCTACATGACTTGGCTGAAAACAGATCCGCACCTCGACAGCCTCCACGCAGACCCGCGCTTCCAAGACCTGCTGCGCCGCATGCGCCTCACGCCTTAATCGACGCCCGACCATATCTCCCAAAAAGAAAGCGCCGCGACAAACTCGCGGCGCTTTCTTCGTCTTCACAGCGGGAAGGTTCAGCGACTTACTTGATTGTCACAAGCTCCGGCTGAACTTCCGCCTGCGCGGCCGCGCCTTCGGCGAGCAGTTTTTCCGTCTCGGCGACGAATGCTTCGACGATGTCCGCGCCGGCCACTTTACGCATCGGGCGGCCGTTCTTGAAGATCATGCCGACGCCGCGCCCGAACGTGACGCCGAGTTGGCTGTCGTGCGCTTCGCCGGGGCCGTTCACCTCGCAGCCCATGATCGACAGATGCAGCGGCTCTTCGATGTGCGCCAAACGCTTCTCTATCTCCGTTACTATCTCAACGAAGTTCGGCACATCGAGCCGCCCGCAGGTCGGGCAAGCAACGACCGTCACGCCGCGCTTGCGCAGATCGAGCGAGCGCAGGATTTCCCACGCCACGCGCACCTCATCCTGCGGTTCGGCGGCGAGCGAGACGCGGATCGTGTCGCCGATGCCCTCGTGCAACAGGATGCCGAGACCGATGGAAGATTTGATCGTGCCGCCGAAGGACGTGCCCGCTTCGGTCACGCCGAGATGCAGCGGGTAATCAACCTGCTCAGCTAATAGTCTGTAAGCCGCGACGGTGCGCTGCACATCCGATGCTTTGAGCGAGACGATGATGTCGGTGAAGTTTAAATCTTCGAGGATGCGTATGTGGCGCAGCGCCGACTCGACCATCGCTTCGGGCGTCGCCGTGCCGTACTTTTTCAGTAAATCTTTTTCCAGCGAGCCACCGTTGACGCCGATGCGGATCGGAATACCCCGGTCTTGCGTCGCGCGCACCACCTCGCGCACGCGCTCGATTGCGCCGATGTTGCCGGGATTCAAGCGCAATTTATCAATCCCGGCGGCGAGCGCCTTCAAAGCCAGCTTGTAATGGAAATGTATGTCCGCGACGAGCGGCACTTCGGGCACGAGCTTTCTAATTTCCGGCAGCGCGGCCGCCGCGTCGTCGTCCGGCACGGCGATGCGCACAACCTCGCAACCCGCGCGCACCATCGCATTGATCTGCGCGACTGTGCCCGCCACGTCCGCCGTGTCCGTCTTCGTCATGGACTGCACGACGACCGGCGCGCCCCCGCCGATCTGCACGTGCCGGACTTTGATTGCTCGCGTTGTTCGCATAATGGTTCAAAGTTCAAAGTTCAAAGTTCAAAGTCCGTCTCGACCTTGAACCTTGAACTTTGAACTTATTTCGCCGGCGCGGTTACGGCCGGTTTATCGTTACTGTGTCGCCGGCTGGAAAATTCTTTCAGGATGTCGTTCGTGATGACGAAGCCCATCAGCAAGAGCAGCATAAAGAAGCCGACGAACTGTATGCGCTCGCGCAAGCGCAACGACAAGCGCCAACCGACCCAGCCCAGCATGGCTTCAACGATCAGCAAGAAGATCGCGCCGCCGTCCAGTACGGGGATCGGCAGCAGATTGACGACGCCCAGATTCAAGCTCAGGAAACCGAGCATGGTGAACAGACCCGCCCAGCCGAACCGCGAGATGGCCTGCGATGATTGCTTCGCGATGCCGATGGGGCCGGCGAGCGATTCACGCGCCGAGCGTTGGCCACGAAAGATTTGCCCAAACGCCGCGCCGGTCATGCGGATCACTTCGAGGTTGCGGCGCACGGCGAACCCAAGCGCGCCCACGATCCCAACACGCTCAAGTGGCAATTCGACTGAAGTCGTCACACCAAGCTTGTCGTCTGCTAGTCGCTCTGTGCCGGTCACAAGCTCTTGCTGCCCGCCCGCCCGCTCGATCTTGATGTGGAGCGGTTCGGCTTTGTGTGCGCGGATGACGGCGCGCACGTCCGTCTCGTCGCCGACGCCCTCGTTGTTGATGCTCAGAATGCGGTCGCCCTCTTGCAAGCCCGCTTTGGCGGCGGGCGAATCCGCCAACACGCCGTCCACCAACACGGGCAGCGCGCCGTAGTCCGGGCGGAAGTCGAGCGTACCGAAGGCCTCACCATCTTCGACCTGTTTGATCGGTTTGAGCGTGAGGTTGACGCGCTGTCCCGCGCGCTCGACCACAACCGGCAACGGTTGATCGGGCGACAGACTCGCGTCGTCCTTGATGCGTTGCCACGAAGGATGGTCAACGCCATTGAATGAGACGATGCGGTCGCCGGGGCGCAAGCCCGCTTGCTCGGATACGCCGCCCTCGAACACGCGATCAATCACGGGCGCGGGCGAGACCGGCACGCCGTTCACGAGTGCGCCGCCACCCACGACGGCGAGCGCCGTCAGTATGTTCATCACAGGGCCGGCCACCATGACGAGAAACTTCTGCCAGCGTGGGCGCAGGTCGAAGCGCTCATGCTTGGGGATGTCCGACTCGCCCGCGCCTTCCACGGCCGCGTTCGATTCGTCACCGCCGAGTTTGACATAGCCGCCGAGCGGGATCAGGCTGAGCCGATAGTCGGTCGTGCCATACCGGATGCCGAACAGGCGCGGGCCGAAACCGGCCGAGAAAGTCTCGACGCGAATCTTCAACAGCTTGGCGACAATGAAGTGGCCGAACTCGTGTAAAATCACGGCCGGGCCGAGAATCAAAATTAAAGCGATGACATAACCGGCAGGACCTGACATCATAAGCGCGTCTCTCGTGTAAAAACTGACCTTCGCAATACCCAGGCTTAGAGGCCACGGCCTCCGCCCTTAGTTGCATAAAGAGTTTACGAGAAAGCGGCGGGAATGTCTAAATGACACTGGCGACTTCGCCGGCAAGCCGCGCGATCTCTTCGGTCGCTTGCGCCCGCGCCGCGCGATCCGTCGTCAACACAACATCGAGATCAGACACCACGCGACGTTCGTGCCGATCAAGCACGCGCTCGATGACGCGCGGGATGTCAGTCAGACGAATCTGCTCATCGAGGAATGCGGCGACCGCCGTTTCGTTGGCTGCGTTCAAGGCCGCCGGGTATGTGCCGCCCGCGCGCAGGGCGCGATAGGCGAGCGCGAGACAGGGGAAACGCTCGTAGTCCGGCGCATCAAAATGGAGCGTGCCCAATTTCGTCAGGTCGAGTGGGGCAAGCTGTGTGGGTTTGCGTTCGGGATAGGTGAGCGCGTACTGGATGGCGTGGCGCATATCCGTCACACCGAGTTGCGCCAGCATTGAGCCATCCACCAGTTCGATCAACGAATGCACGACCGATTCGGGATGG
>JANMAD010000425.1:0-1721 GCA_031359515.1 Acidobacteriota bacterium
GCGCGCTTCATCCAACGCTTCGGCTACGGCGCATCGCGCGGCTCAAGCTCGCGCGGCGGCGTCGGCGCGCTCGTCGAAATGGTCAGACTCATGCGCGCCGGCCGGCCCACCGCCTTCACGATTGACGGCCCGCGCGGCCCGCGCCACGAAGCCAAGATGGGCGCAGTGCTATTGGCGAAAAAAACCGGCTGCCCCGTCCTCCCCTTCACCGTCAACGCCGCGCATTTCTATGCCGCGCCCAGTTGGGATCGCTTCCAAGTGCCGCGCCCCTTCACCCGCGCCCGCGTCCGCATCGCCGCGCCGCTCTACGTGCCCGCCGATGCCGATGAAACTTTGCTCAACGCTAAACGCGACGAGTTGCAACGCGCGCTTGATGAGATCAGTCAATGAGGTGGCCGCTTGCGGGCCGTTGCCTTTGTCGAAGGTGACGTATGACGCAGGACAATTTCGAGATCGTCGGGCGCATTGCGGAGATCGAAGTGATCGCGGTGCGTCATTCGATTCGGGTGCTGGATTTTCTGCAAAAGAGTTACGGGCGCGGGCGTTGGCGCAAGCTGAAAGGCGTTGCCACGGTGCGGCTTGAAGATGGTAGGATGCGGCGGGCAGAGGTACACTGGTACGAAGCGCACGGCATCGGCAAGCGGCAGATGAAAATCAAACGCTATCTGAGTTAAAAGTTATGACGCACGGCAAGACGACCTCGATGCTCGCGATCTGCATCGACAACACCGACTACGAACTGTCGCTTGAGCGGCGCAAAGTCTATCCCGTGCTGCCGGACGAGGATGCCGCGCAGCACGACTACGTGCGCGTGATCGACGAGACCGGCGAGGACTATCTCTTCCCGGCCAGCCGGTTCGTCCTGCTGCCTGTGCCGCGCGCCGTGGAAGAGGCCGTGCTGGCCCGAACGCAAGCCTAACTGTCAGTCATACAGCACCCACTTTTTCGGAGGAGCCAATGATCAATCAGGAGCGCATTAAAAATCTCTTACTCGAACTCGTCCAGATCGATAGCCATTCGCGCAAGGAGCGCGATGTGGCCGAGCGCATCAAGCAGCACTGCGCGGCGATGGGCGCGACGGTTGAGATCGACGACGCGGGCGCAAAGGTCGGCGGCAACTCCGGCAACGTGATCGCGCGCTTCCCCGGGACGATCCCCAATGCTGAGACGATCATGATGAGCGCGCACATGGACACGGTCGTGCCCGGCGAAGGCGTGAAGCCGATTGTGGAAGGCGACATCATTCGCACCGACGGCACAACTGTTCTTGGCGGCGACGACAAGAGCGGCTGCGCCGTTATCATCGAAACCATTCGCTGCCTGCAAGAGCAGAATATCCCGCACGCGCCCATCGAAGCCATCTTCTCAATTTGCGAAGAAGTCGGCTTGCTCGGCGCGAAACATGTGGACGTGTCGAAGCTGAACGCGAAGTACGGTCTCGTCTTCGACTCCGACGACCCCGGCTTCCTCTTCACGAAAGGACCTTCGGCCAATCACATGGAGTTCCGCATTCACGGCCTTGAGTCGCACGCGGGCGTCGCGCCCGAAGAGGGTATCTCCGCGATCCGCATCGCCGCCGAAGCGATTCACAACATGAAACTCGGCCGCATAGACGCCGAGACCACCGCCAACATCGGCGTCATCGAAGGCGGCAAGGCCACGAACATCACCACCAACCTCGTCACCCTGCGTGGCGAAGCGCGCTCGCTCGACGACGCCAA
>JANMAD010000223.1:0-3138 GCA_031359515.1 Acidobacteriota bacterium
GGCAAGTCGTTCCGCAACGAGATCACGCCCGGCAATTTCATCCTGCGCACACGCGAGTTCGAGCAGATGGAGATGGAATACTTCGTCCGCCCCGACGCGGAGCATTTCAAACTCGTAGACGAGTGGGTCGAGCAATACGTCGGCTGGTACACGAATTTCGGCCTCAATCGCGCCAACCTGCATTTGCACGAAGTGCCGCAAGGCGAACTCGCGCATTATTCACGCCGCACCGTTGACATCATGTATCGCTATTTCCCCGAACGCGATGAGGAAGCGCGCCAGTGGGAAGAGTTGATGGGCATTGCCTATCGCACCGACTTCGATCTCAAGGCACACTCGAAAAATCCTGTGAGTGAGGAGACAGGAAAGCGCGAGAATCAAGATTCGACCGAAGACCTCTCGTACTTCGACGAAGCCGCGAAGGAGCGCTACTACCCGCACGTCATCGAGCCGGCGGCGGGCGTCAATCGTTCTGTGCTGGCGTTCCTGATGGACGCCTACAGCGAGCGCACAACCGACAAGGGCGAGCCGCGCGTCGTCTTGAAACTGCATCCAGAGCTTGCGCCGATCAAAGTCGCCGTGCTGCCGTTGGCGAAGAACAAACCGGAGATCGTCGGCATGGCCCGGGCGATCAAGCGTTCGTTGCAGCCGGTCATGCGCGCCGTCTATGACGACACCGGCGGCATCGGCAAACTCTACGCGCGGCAGGACGAGATCGGCACGCCCTTCTGCGTCACCATCGATCATCAATCGCTTGAAGACGCGGCCGTCACCGTGCGCGACCGCGATACGTGGACGCAGGAGCGTGTCAAAGTCGCGGAACTGCAACAGTATTTGCAGGCGCGACTCAAGGGGCCTGTGCCAGTCGGTTTTGCGCCGGAAACAGCCGAAGATAAAGAGGCTGATGCAAACGATGCGGTTAGTAGTTGATGTGCAGATAAATTCACGCGGCTTGCGCCGTAGAGTGAGACGCGCACGATGGCGATCAGGAAGAAACTAAATCAATCAACCGAATCGCGGCTCTTGTTGGAAGCGGACGAGCCGGTCGAGTTGCCGCCTGCGGAGATAGACGAGGCGCGGGTCGTCGTGCAGTTTGATAGCGTGCGCCCGTTCATCCCCGAATTGCTTGAGACTTTGCGCGCGGGCACGGTTGCCGAACTTGTGCCCGTGATGCGCGATGGTTCGACGTTTGCCATTCACACGCGCACGCGCACCTTCTGGGTCAAACTCTGGCACTCGTCAGACGAGCGCACACGCATCGAGCGCGCACAGGTCTTGAGTTGCTTGCCCTCCACACGCGGCATGCAGGTGTTGATTGACGGGCCGGACGATGATGAGTTCGATGACGAAGAGTACGACGACGACGATTTCGCTGAAGCCGACGAACAAACTGCAACTGACGACACAGATGTTGACGTGCCCGGCCAAATCTAAGTCAGTCCAAATGAGATTGGGACAGAAGCAAAAAGCTGATCCACGAACCCACACGAAACAAAACCTGAAACTCGCTGACCTTGCTTCGTGTTGGTTCGTGTTGGTTCGTGGATTATTTCTGGATTGTGTCCCAAGCTCATAAGTTTCGCTTTAGCCGCGCAACTTTCCTTTCGTTCCCACTCGCCTGAATTTCCATGTTCGCGCATCTGCCTGAAAAAGTTTTGCGACTGGCGCGCACCGTGCAAACGGCCGGTGGGCGTGCGTTGCTCGTGGGCGGTTGCGTGCGCGACGCGCTGATGGGGCAGGCGGCGAAAGACTGGGACGTGGAAGTGTACGGCGTCGAACCGGCTGCCCTGCGCGAGTTGCTCAGTCGCTTCGGGCGCGTTGATACGGTCGGCGAGGCGTTCACGGTCTATAAGCTCGGCGCGCATCTGGACGTGTCGCTGCCGCGCCGCGAGCGCAAGGCGGGGCGCGGGCATCGCGGCTTCGTCATCGCCGGCGATCCGCACATGGAGATAGCGGAAGCTGCGCGCCGCCGCGACTTCACCATCAACGCCATCCTCGCCGACCCTTTGACCGGCGAGATCATTGACCCTTACAACGGACGCGCTGACCTCGCATGCAAGCTGCTCCGCGCGATTGCACCCGACACGTTCATCGAAGACAGCTTGCGTGTCCTGCGCGCCGCACAGTTTGCCGCGCGCTTCGAGTTTGACATCGAGCCGGCGACAGTTGAGCTATGCCGCACGATTGATCTGACAGACTTGCCGGCCGAGCGCATCTGGGGCGAGTTGGAGAAGTTGCTGCTGCACGCCACGCGCCCGTCCATCGGCTGTGAATGGCTGGCGAAACTCGGCGCGACCGCGCAACTCTTTCCCGAACTGCACGCGCTCGTCGGCGTGCCGCAAGAATCAGAATGGCATCCGGAGGGAAATGTTGACGTGCATTCATGGCTTGTCGTTGATCGTGCGCGCGAGTTGATCGACGATCTGCCATACCCGAAGCAAGTCGCGGTGATGCTCGCGGCGTTGTGCCACGACTTCGGCAAGCCCGCGACGACGGAGTTCATTGACGGCCGCATACGCTCGCGCGGGCACGACGAAGCGGGCATCGCGCCGACCAACAGTTTCCTCGACCGGCTGAAAATCTTCACGCTCGACGGTTACGACGTGCGCGCACAAGTGATCGAGCTTGTGCGCGCACACTTGCTGCCCGGTGAGTTTTATAAACAACGCGAGCAACTCGGCGACGGCGCGTTCCGCCGGCTCGCGCGCCGCTGCGAACTTGATCTGCTCTATCGCGTCGCCCGCGCCGACACGCTTGGGCGCAACGCACCGTGGGTCGCGCGTGAGCGTTGGTTCGACGCCGTGCCGCAAGAGTGGTTCATCGCCCGTGCGCGTGAGCTTGAGGTCGAGCAACAAGCGCCCGCGCCGCTCCTGTTGGGGCGGCACTTGATCGAGTTGGGCCTTCATCCATCGCCGCTCTTCGGCCGCATCCTCAGCGCCGTTTACGACATGCAACTCGACGGGCGCGTGCGCACGCTGGCAGAGGCACAAGCAGCGGCGCGCGATCTAATTGCGCAAGAATAGGTCAGTACCGCCTGCGGTAGCGGGCGGGGGGGGGACGCAAACAGACCCGCCCCCTACCGCCGGCGGGAAAGACCGATTGTTGCGCAAGTATCACGCGCGCCCCAGGGTGTGCCAC
>JANMAD010000237.1:0-11051 GCA_031359515.1 Acidobacteriota bacterium
GGCGCGGCGGTGTTGCCTTCTCTGGCTCTGCTGTGTGACCGCCACTAAGCGGCGACCACTTTACCGTGGTCGCCGCTTCATGGTTTATGAGTTTGTGGTTGTGCTTAGTTGCCGGTCGGCGGCTTGACGTTCGGCTGTGCGCCGCCGCCGGGCCGCTGCATGCGGCGCTCTTCCCGCCGTTGTTTGAACTGCTCGCGCTCTTGCTTGAGTTGTTCGCGTTGCTCAGCCGTCAGCACATTGAGCGTCTCGCCGTGCAACTTCTCGGCGTTGGCGCGTAGTTGCGTGCGCAACTCCTGCGCGCGGGCCAACTGCTCCGGTGCGAGTGTGCCGCCATTACGTCGCGTCTCCATGATCTGGCGCAACTCCGCGCGTTGCGGGCCGAAATTCTGTTTGGCGCGTTCGTGGATCGCGCGCATCTGCTCGCGTTGCGCCTCGGTCAGGTTCAAGCCTTTGAGCGCGTGCCGGCCGAAGCCGCCGTGCTTGCGCCCCTCCGACCCCATCTGGCGGCCGCCGCGCCGCTCGTGCCGGCCCAACGGCGCTGGCTGTGTCGCTGTGCCCTGCACGGGCGTCTGCGCAAACGTCGGCAGTCCGAGCGCACACGTGAGCGCGAGCGTCACGCCCGCTTTCGTAAACATACTGCTCATTATTCCTTCTCCTTAGCTCGACTTTATCCATTTTGAAAACAGGCGACGTAAACAAAAGACTTAGTGTCCTGACTATGAGCGAGGCTTTTTGAACGTCCCGTTTTTTACCGACATTCAAAAAGTCTGACGTTGAAAGCAAAAGACTTACACCGCCGTGATTTTAGCGCTCGAAAAATGGATAAAGTCGAGCTTAGTCGCTGATAATGATTGAGAGGCGACGCGAGCCGGATCATTTCCCCACGACCCGGCTCGTCGCAGCAGGCATTTAGCTCGAAACCAAACTGCCTGCCTATCCACCACGCAACTTTAGACGCGCACAGCGGCCGGAAGGTTGAAGAGATTTTGCGGCTCGCCAGTTGTCCGTCGTCCGTTGTTTCTTATGCCGGTGGTTGCCTTCTCATCTTTAGCACTTGGCGGACGAGAGAAGAACAACGGACAACGGACGACGGACAACTGCTCAAGCTTTTGCTACAATACGTGCGCCATGAAATTTATCGAGCAGATCAATTCGCCGGCCGACTTGCGTCGGCTGCCCCTGGAACAGTTGCCCGCCGTCGCCGCCGAGATACGGCAGTACATCATCGAGACCTGCGCCCGCATCGGCGGGCACACCGGCGCGAGTCTGGGCGCGGTCGAACTGGCCGTCGCCGTCCATTATGCGTTTGACACGCCTGCCGACCGCGTCGTCTGGGACGTGGGCCATCAGGCTTACGCGCACAAGATTCTGACGGGCCGGCGCGACCGTTTATGCACGCTCAAACAGTACGACGGTCTCTCCGGTTTCCTGCGCCGCGACGAATCCGAGTACGACACCTTCGGCGCGGGGCACGCTTCGACCTCGCTCTCCGCCGCGCTCGGCATGGCCATCGCGCGCGACCGCCAGCACGAGCAACGCCACGTCTGCGCGATCATCGGCGACGCCAGCTTGGCGGGCGGCATGGCGATGGAAGCGATCAATCAAGCCGGTCATTTGAAGACGCGCCTGATCGTCCTCTTGAATGACAACGAGATGTCCATCGCCCCGGCGGTCGGCGCGCTCACCGGTTATTTGAATCGCCTGCGCGAGGCGCAGGGCTATCATCGCTTCAAAGATGAGATGGGCGAGGCATTACGTTCTATTCCAACGGTGGGCGAGCGCCTGCATCACGCGGCGAAGACCGTGAAGGACGCTATCGCCGCGGCCGTTTTGCCGGGCGCGCTCGTCAACGAGCTTGGCTTCAAGTACATCGGTTACGTGGACGGGCACGACACGGGCGCGCTCGTGCGTGCGCTGCGCGAGGCGCAGCAGATCAAGGACGGCCCCGTCATCGTCCACGCGCTCACGACGAAAGGCAAAGGCTTTCCGGCGCGCGAGAAAAATTATTACGCGTGGCACGCCACCGGCCCCTTCGATCCGCAGACCGGCACGCAGGTGAAAGCCAAAGCCGGTGCGCCGAGCTACACGGCCGTCTTCGGCCGCGCGCTCTGCGAGTTCATGGCACAGGATGAAAAGGTCGTGGCCCTGACCGCCGCGATGCCCGACGGCACGGGCATAGACATGGCGCTCGAAAAATTTCCCGAACGTTCATTCGACGTAGGCATCGCCGAACAGCACTGCGTCACCTTCGCGGCCGGCATGTCCACCGAAGGCTTAAAACCGGTCTGCGCGATCTACTCGACGTTCCTGCAACGCGCCTTCGATCAAATTATCCATGACGTGTGCATCCAGAATCTCAACGTCAAGTTCTGTCTCGACCGCGCCGGCATCGCGGGCGGCGACGGCCCCACGCACCACGGTCTCTTAGACATCGCCTACTTGCGCGGCGTGCCCAATCTCATCGCCATGGCCCCGAAGGACGAGGGCGAGTTGCGCGACATGCTCTACACGATGCTGCAACACGAGGGGCCGGCGGCGATGCGCTACCCGCGCGGCAACGGCGTCGGCGCAGACCTCACCCGCGCGCCGCAACTACTTGAGATCGGCAAGGCGGAAATCCTGCGCGACGCGGGCGAGAGCGCCATCGTCGCTTACGGTTCGATGGTGCATCCAGCCATGCAGGCGGCGGAGCGGCTGGCGAAAGACGGCATTGAGACGACGGTCGTCAACGCCCGCTTCGTCAAACCGCTCGACGCGAGTCTCTTGCTCGCGCTCGCGCGCACGAAGCGGCTGATCGTCACGGTTGAAGAGGCTTATCTCGCAGGCGGCTTCGGCGCGGCCGTTGCGGAGTTGTTGGAAGAGAACGGCCTGCTTGACAGCGTGCGGCTCGTCCGCATGGGCATCCCCGACCGTCTCGTCACGCACGGCGAGCAAAAACTCCTGCTCGCCAAGTACGGCCTCGACGCCGACGGCATTTACACGCGCGTCAAAGACTCGGTCGCGGTGCTGGAAGAACGACGCGCGGGCGTGCGCAGTTGAGCGTGCGTAGCGTTGCAAAGAGTGACCTGAATACTTCTTAGGCCGCCAAAGGTATGCAGGCGGCAGACGATCTCAAGATTAAGTTCGGTCTTAACCTGCTAAGGAAGGCCGGAAAAAGAAAGGTAGTAAGGCATGAGCGACGAAGAGCGACAGCGGCAAATAGACTTCATCATCGAACAACAGGCCCAGCTTACGGCGACAGTGGGCCGCCTCTCCGAGAAGGTTGATCGCAACGCAGATGGGATTGCGTCCCTGCTCACCATCGCTGAGATTCACGACCGCGAGATTAAAGAGACTGATGAGCGGTTGAGCGCCCTCATCAACACCGTCGAACGCTACATCACCGGCCGCAACGGGCAGGGTTAACCTTCACCTCACGCACCTAAAAGATGTCGGCAAGCCGCCGAAGGCTAAGATATAAACGAGGGCGGGGAAGAAAGGCGGGAAGAAGTAAGTCAATAATGACTTTGGGCACTTAGTGTCATTATAGGATGGTGATTTGAGTGGACTGGGAAGCATATAAAAATCTATTATCAATATGAGCTATCAGCCAGCCAGACTCGAATATTACAACTGGTCGTAGGAGAGCTATTCCAAGATTTTCCAAATAAACTGCCACAGGATTTACGGACGGTGCTGGTTAAAGTGCCGGAAGTGTTCCTCAAGATCGCCGAAAAACATGAAGAACTGCTTGAGAAGACCCAAACGCTTGGAGATGATTCTATTAGCTTAGACGAATTAGGAGTTGATTTCTCTCCTCTGAGTTCGTTCCATGATATACACACAAACCCTCTCTATGACGCTTCCGTATGTCTAATGGTGGCGCAGATACATCTGCTTTTACCAATTTCTGAAATAAATTATGAGCGGCTGCTATATCAGCAAGAACTGTCAATACTTTTTGCCCAACTCGATGCGTTTATGGCCGACACTTTGCGCGTTATTTGCCAATTGCGCCCAGAGGTATTAAAGAAAAACAAGCAAATAGACTGGGCGACAATAGTATCGGCGGGCGGCTGGCAAGAAGTGCTAGACCTTTTGACGGAAGAGTATGTATTTGAGTTCGGATGGCCGCCACTACCCAAACGTTTGAAGATGCTGCGTGAACAATTCGGGATTGAGCTCTCCTTGCGTGATTCAGATTGGGCGTTATTAGAAGAAGCTGAAAACATCAGAAATATTGTTGTTCACAATGGAGGGAGAATAAATAAAGAATACATCAATAGGACAGGGCGGTGTGAGTTGATTATCGGAGATTTCATCCCACTAACATCTGCGTATTTAGAGAGTGCGGAAGAGGTTTTAAGAATGCTCGTTAGTAGTTTGTTTCTTGCCGTCTCGGAAAAATTCTTTGGATTAGATGCCTCTAAGATTCGAGAAGTTTGGCGTAGGGCTAGTGGTGATGACTTGGAAGAAGAAGAAGATTAAGCAGAGAGATTAAGAAGCGGGCTTAATAAGGCATCCAACGCCTGAATGTTCGCTAGAGATATGCCTGCCATAGACACACCCTCCCCACTTGCATAACATCCATGCGTTAACTTCTTAGCCTAATGTCCTGGTAATGATAATCGGTTGCGCTTACACCCGCGGCTGGCGGACACGCATTACTTGCCCAACCCATACAAGCGGACGGCGTTCTTACGCAATACCATCCGTGCTAACTCCGATGCTCGTGCGCGCGTGATCTCCCCGTCGTTTACCAACTCGGTGAGCGCGAGCGCCAACGCCTCGCGCGCCGTCTTGTTCGTCATCCACGCCGACGCGGCTTGTTCGACGGCACGCCGGCCGCGTGGCGGCAAATTCTCTGGCGCTTCTCGCCAGCCTTGTACGATACCGCGCCCGTCGAACAGTTCTTCAATGAGTTCTATTATCCCGGTCTGCTCGCGGACTTGATGGCGGGCAAACGCCCCGCCGCGCCCAAGAATATCGCACAGCTTGATCGGCAACCGCCGCAACTCAAACTGACAACGACCGCCCCAACAGTTGGCGCAATCCAGCGCACCATAGTTACAAGAGATGTGCAGATCAAGATCGAAGTCGCTGCACCCGCACCCGCTAAAGAGCAACCGCGCCAGCAAAGCAGCGAGGCGCGTGAGATGCCGCCGGGCAGAGGATAACTTTGGCGCGTGTGTCCGGCTTGCGACACGTTTGCAATGAAAATAGGGGACAGTAACGTTGCCCGGCGGCGCATCAAAGACGGGCCGGCAGATTGACAGCGCGCAGGCGAGACACGATTTAGCTGGAGGAGTTGCATGGTGGAAGCAGAGCAGAACAGTTTGCCCGTTGAGACGGAGGCGACGCTCGTCACGCCACGCTTTGACGAAGCGGAAGCGCAGACGGCGCAGCCCGTCGTGCCGCTTGCCGCCGTGCGTGCGCGACGGCGCGTGTGGCCGTTGCTGCTGGTCTCGGCGCTTTTGGGCGGAGTGGTCAGCGTCGCCGGACTTTATTTCTATCAACGGCCGCGTGCGCAAGCGGTGGCTGCGCCGGTCGCCGTTCCGCAAGAGACGACGACTGCCGCGCAGCCTGAGACCGCGCGAATCGTAGCTGCGAAAGACAACGCGCAAACGCAGATGAGCGACGGCGCGAGTCCGCGCGCAGACATGGCGGGGGCGGCGGTGGTTGCGCCGCCGCGGAGTGTCGCGCGGGCGACGACGGAAGCCGTGCGCGAGCCTGTGCGCCCGAACACGAACAAGCAAGAAGTGAAGGCGCAGCCGGCGCGCGACGCGGGCGAAGCGCGCACGCAACGCGCCGCAGCGCGCGAGGCCAGAGGCGTTGAAGTTGGCGCACGCCGCAACGCCGAGGCGAACACCCGACCGCACGAAGTGCAACCGCGTGAGCCGAAGCCGAAGAGTCCGCCGCGCAACGTGGATCGCATCCGCGACATCTTCGAGGGCGCGCGGCCGCCCGTCTAAAAGCTGTGTTCTGATAGGAACGAATGGGGCGGCCATCAACTGATGGCCGCCCCGGTTTGCGTTTGGGTGATAAGCAACTCGCGCCGCTATTTCGTCTCGACCGTGTACGTGACCGTCGTCTTGCCGCCTGCCGGCACTTGCACTTTGAACTGCATGGCGCTCGCGCCCAGACGCTCGCCCTGTGGAGAGCTAGTGAGGATCGTCCACTGGTTGTCGGCGAACGGCTCGATGCCCTCGCGGATGAACGCCTCGGCGGGCAGCGTGCCGCGATTCGTGATGATGACTTCGATTGACGTGATGAGCTTCGAGCGCATCTCGCCGGTCGGGGCGCGATACTCGACCTGCCGGCGCTCGACGATGCGGCGCGTGCCGAAGACCGTGGCCGAGCGGCCTTGCGTCACACTGAACTCGTTGTCCGGCGGCGTGAGCGCGATGTGATCTTGCCCGACCACTTGCACAAGCTCGCCCTGCCGCGCGTAGATCGTCACCTCACCGGCGGGCATCGTCACTTGGGTCGAATTTTTAGCGACGAGCCGCACCTCCAAGCCGCGCGGCAACAGTGTGAAGCCGCCGCGCCCTAACGTCTGCACGCTGTACTCGTTCTCGAACACGTTGCGCTGCGCCACCGCGAGCCGCGCGCGTTGAAAGAGCGGCAGCCGATTGACCGGCGCGTTCGCGTTGAACGACAGATCGCGGCCCAGCCGGAAGCGGCTGAACGCGCTCACGCCGCTGACCGTCGCCGACATAGCCGTGCCCGCCGCGCTCACCTCGTCGTAGGCGGCGTTGCTCTGCGTGACCTCGCGCCGCAGCGCGTAATCGTCCCGCGCGATCCCCTCCAAGCGCAACGCGATCTCGCCCGCGATCAGATCGACCGTGCCCGCGCCCACGTCCGTGCCCGTGCGATTGAAGATCGAGACCCACGAGTCGAGCAGCGCGGCCGTGGGCGGCGCACCCTCGGCGGTCGGCTCAAGCACGAGCGCATAGTCGTTCTGCCAACTGACGCCGGGCGCGAGATAATCAACCTGCACGCGGCGCGGCCCGGCCGTCGCCGCTGTGCTACGCAGCACGAGATGCAGCACGGGCGATTTTTCGTTACGCACCTCCGTGCCGTCGTAGGTGATGTCTTGGCGCACCACCTCCGCGCCTTCGGGCACGACGCGCAACGTGCGCACGTAAGCCTTCGGCATCAGACTGCGCCACTCAAGCTGATTGAGGCCCGGTTGCAACTCCACCATGCGCTCTTCGTGAAACTCGGCGATGCCCGCGTCATAGATCGTCAAATGCGCGACCGCGCCGCTCGTGTCCGCGCGCGCAAGCTGCCACGGATAGACGGCGCACAGCACCAGCGCGCTCAACACAGAGAGTGCGCGGCGTAAAGGTTGGCTCATCATAATCTGCTCCTTCGACTGCTGAATGTTTTGCTCAACGCGCGTGAGGCCCGCCGCTCGCTCGTCGTGACACTGGCACGCAACGGCTGACAAAGTTGCGTCGCCTCGTCTATCTTACCAACGAACAAGCACAGCACGAGAACGAATGAGCGCGTAAGGTCTTGCACGATGAAGCGCGAGCGCATAGATAAGCTGTTAGTCGCACGCGGCCTCGCGCCCACGCGCACACGCGCGCAGGCATTGGTGATGGCCGGTGCGGTGCTGGTCGGCGAGCAGCGGGTGGAGAAGCCGTCGGAACTGTTCACGGCCGACAGCGCGATCCGCGTGCGCGGCGCAGATGATCCGGCGGCCCGTTACGTCGGGCGCGGCGGGTTGAAACTCGCAGCCGCGCTCGCGGCGTTCCAACTCGACGTGACCGACTTCGTCTGTCTCGACGTGGGCGCTTCGACCGGCGGCTTCACCGATTGTTTGTTGCAGCACGGCGCACGGCGCGTCGTGGCCGTGGACGTGGGGCACAATCAACTCGACTACCGGCTGCGGACTGATGCGCGGGTCGAAGCGCGCGAGGGCGTCAACGCGCGCTACCTGCGGGCGGAAGATTTCAGCGAACGTTTTGCTTTGATCGTGATGGATGTGTCGTTCATCTCGGCGACGAAAGTGCTGCCCGCGCTCGTGTCTTTGCTGAAGGAAGGTGGGCGCGTGGTGTTGCTCATCAAGCCGCAGTTCGAGGTCGGGCGCGGCGAGGTCGGCAAGGGCGGCATCGTGCGCGACGCGGCGCAACAGGCGCGCGTCGTTGAAGCGGTCAACCATGCGGCGTTAGACTTGGGGCTGACAGTGCGCGGCGTGATCGAGTCGCCGATCTTGGGCGCGGATGGCAATCGCGAATTTCTGGCGTGCTACGAACTTGATGCAGCAATTAACTGAAGCGACGGCGCTCGCGCGTTTGCAGCGCACGAAGCGCGCATATCAAAGTCACATCAAGCTGGCTTACGAGCCGGCGGCGCGCGACTGTCGCGTCTGCCCCACGCCCGGCGTCTGTTGCACCGACGCGCACTTCGTCAACGTACACATCACGCGGCTCGAAGCCGTCGCCATGCGCGAGACGCTTGCACGCACGCCGCGCCTGACGGACGCTGACCGTCGCGCAGTTTACGAGCGCGCACGCGCCGCCGTTCAGCATTATGATCTACGCGCCACCGGCGACACCTTCGCGCAGACCTACTCGTGCCCGCTCTTCGCGCCCGGCGTGGGCTGTCTCGTCCACGCCCGCGCCAAGCCCGCACCCTGCATTCAACACGCCTGCTACGACGACTGGATGGACGTGCCGCCGACCGCGTTGCAATGGCGTGCAGAAAGCCGCGTCGAGCAGTTGAACGAACAAACCTATGGCGCGACGTGGGCCTGGTTGCCGACGCCGCTCTGGCTCACGCTCGTTGATCCGGATGCTAATGGCACGGAACTCGCGCGCCTCAGCGTCGGCTGGCGCACACGACGAGGCGCACCGCACGCCAACGCCGCGCAGCGGCCCGCGCCTCATCGTCGCCGCAGTCTGCCCGTGCTTAGATTGCTCTGAAGGGTACGGCGGAACGTTTGATCTGAACATCCGAGGCCGGGTACTTGTAGCTTTTGAGCAGCATGTCAAGCGACTTCTTCGCGACATCGGGTTCGAGCGTCGGGCCGTAGGTGATGGTCTTGATGGGCAGACGTTTGGCCGCCTCATCCTGCGTGGGCGCTAACTCAAGCTCGACGTAGGGCACCACGCGTGCGCCGCTCGGCCGGAACTTGATCTCTACATTGTGGCCGAACTGAATCACCCGCCATTCCTGTTCCTCCGCGTAGGCCGGGTCTTTGAAGCAGATCAGGCATTCGGGCAGAAACTCGGTGAACTGCTGCCGGGCCTCTTTGAGCTTCCTATCTCCTTCAGCCAACTCCTTTTTAAGTTCTTTAGCCTGCGCCCATAGGTCTATCGCCCACGTCAGAAAATTCGACTTGGTTTCAGAGTGCGGCTGCTCGCGCGGCCCAAGCGTCATTGGGATTTTCTGTCCCATCGCAAAGAACGTCCGCACCCAATCGCGGACGATCTGCTCTTGTACGCGCGGATCATAAATCACGCGCCGCAAGCGCAACCCGTCGGCCTTCTTACCCCCCGTCTCAATTTGTTTTGCATCGAAGCCAATGGCATAGCCGTCGCCCTTCGCGCCGTAGCCACGCCACTGGCTCAACAGGTCGTGCTTAGCACATAAACAGGTCATATAAACATCGCCTTGACTCTCGAAGGTTTCGAGCAGCGTGTCTATCCACGTCTTCAGGGTGCTGGGATCGGATATCGAAGACACGAGGCGGGACAAGTAGTCATTCTTCTTTTGCGCTGTCATGGCGGGCTTTAACTTATCCGCCTCCTCCATCACGACGCGGCGAATGAGTTGTGCCGCATAACGCATCTCCGATGGGTCGTTGAGGAAGCCGACGTTCGTGGCCCAGACGCGCCCCGTCGAGAGCATCCCGTAGAGACCCTGCGCGTTCGTGTAGTGGTACAACATGTGGTCTTGCGGTTTGCGGCGGTGGTGCGCCCGCCACTTTCTCATCAGGTTGATGAGATCAGGCGTACTGTCCTTAGTGGGCGGTAGGGCCGGCATTACGTTCGTGATCGCGGCCGGCAGAGCGTCTGCGGGGACAGGGGGTGCGTCCTGTGCCACTTCATCCTTTTCCATCTTGACCTCCGTGCAAGCGTGTGAGCAGTCCGTCAGGGCAGTTCGGTACTCTTTGCGGACGGAAAAACGGAGCGCATTCTAACTCATGTTGGGGTCGCGCGTCTGCCCGCGCGTGTAGTAAACTCCCCGGCGGACGTTCGCGCCCCGCAGGTTTTTTGCCCGCCGATAAGTCAGCAAAAATAATTAGCCCTTATTATCGTGCTTCAGGTTAACACTCGTTTCCGTCGAGCGTCTTTAAAAGGCGGACACGGACGGACGCTTGCGCTCTTAAGGGCATATTACACCGGCGTCGTGTGAGGTTTCTTCCTAAATGTATAAAGTTGAAGCGACAGGCGATTTGCTCGGCATTGTCAGCATGAGTTCGGCTCCCGTCGCAGCCCAAATGACTGAGACCCCCGTTGAAGTTGCGCTGGTCGAAGCTGTGCTAGGCGGCGACCATGATGCGTTCGGGCGGCTCTACCAACAGTACGCGCGCATGGTGCATGGCATTCTGCTGGCGCGTGTACCGTATGCGGAAGTAGATGATCTCGTGCAGGACGTGTTTCTCGTCGCGTTGCGCAAGATCGACACGTTGCGCGACGCTGAACGCTTCGGCCCGTGGCTCGCGATGATCACGCGCAATCGCGCGATGGATTTTCATCGCCGCTCGCGCGAGATGACGGAGCTACCCGAAACACTCACGCACACCAGCACGCCGCACGCGGAGGCTAACGAGGCACTGACGTTCATCCGCGAGTTGCCGGAAGCGTACCGCGAGCCGTTGATCCTGCGCTTCGTCGAAGGTATGACGGGGCCGGAGATCGCGGAGCGGACGGGTCTCGCGCCCGCGTCGGTGCGCGTGAACATACATCGCGGCATGAAGTTGCTGCGGGCGCGGCTGCAAGGGGCAGGCGCGAAGGAGCATTGAAGTTATGAGCGACTATCTCTGGGACAAGACGGGCGAGCCGGAAGAAGATGTGGCGCGGTTAGAGGAGTTGCTCGGCACGCTCCGCCACGAGCCG
>JANMAD010000241.1:0-1927 GCA_031359515.1 Acidobacteriota bacterium
ACCGGCGGGCTTGAAGGATCGGCCACAGTCGCGCTGTCCAGATCGACCGGCGTCAGGTGCGTCCCGCCCACTGTGATCGCGCAGTTCTGCGCGTACTGCAACAGCGTCGCATGTGGGAAGCCCGAACTGGCGGGATCGGGCGTCGGCAGCGGCGCAGTGAAATTGCCGCCGATGGCTGAGAGGCGGAACACCCAGAAGACCGGGCGCGCATCCTTCGCCTGCACCTGCGTCGCCAGCGCGTGTGAGCAATAGACGCCGGGCGTGAAATTGTTATCAAGCACGCTCTGCACCCACGCGGCGTAGTAGTTGAGGAACGGCGACAGGAGCGGCGGCCCGGTCTCTATGTCGAGATAGATAACGGAGTGCGCGGGGAAGCCGGCCTGCGCGGCCAAGTGCGCGGCGTTGCGCCCGTCGAGCGTGCCCTGCTGCGGCGTCAGGTTATGCGAGCCGGGGCCGCCCTGCTGTTGCCCCAGATACACGGGCGCGAACCCATAGCCGAGACTGCGCAGGAACGCGCGCTTTTGCATCCAGCCCGTGTCGCCGTGCGACGGCGCGGGCGCGAGATAAAAACCCGTCCACGCGACGTGCCCCTGCGTGCGCAAGGTCTGCATCATGCCGTCGCCGGGATACTGCGATCTGTCGAAGCCGAGAAAGAAAGTCATGGGGGAGTCTCCTCACGTTGTGGTAAGCAAGTAAGAGCTTGCCGGCCGCTGCGCTTGCGTGCATGAGGCGAGCGACCGGGCGAGATAACAACCAACACCCGCGCCCGTCAAACGCGCGCCAGCCTACGCCCGCAATAGAGATTAGGCAAGAACTTTTTTCTGCGCCGGTTAACCTATGACTAAGGCAGACACCATTGCGTTGATAACGCGCGAATGATTGTGCCGCGTTGATCTATGTAATGGCACGTCGTCCGGTCGAGGCTGCGCGCAACTGCCAGTCCGCCCGCGAACATGCGCGCTTCGCTGAACTGCGGTTCGATAACGAACCGGCCCGTATGATCAATGTAGCCCCAACCGTTATCGCGGTCGCAGCGGCCATGCTTGTTCAGCACCTGCACGGCGGCCAAGCCTTCGCTAAAGCCGCTGGTGTCGCAGAACTGCGGACGGATGACGAGCTGCCCCGTGCGGTCAACAAAGGCGATGCCTAACTCGGTCGGGACAGGCGCGAGATGTTCCGCAAAGCTATAACTCGCGTGCGACAGGGCGGAAGCCGACGGAAAATTGCCGATGCTATAGTTGGTGGGTGATTCAACCGGCGTGGCGGGGCGTTTAATACGCGGCGGTCTAATCCGCACGTTGCCCCTCGTGTCTATGAACAGCATGTTTTGTATCCCGACTTTCGGCCCCGCTTCAATCACAGCGGCCATACCTTCGGCGAAATGCGTGGCGAAGACGGGACTATGAAAGCGCGCCGGGATGCGCCACGCGCCCGTCCGATCAATGAAGCCGATCAGATACTTCTCATAGGAAAATGTGTCCGCCGGATTCGGCACGTACACTAAGGCTAAACCCTCGGCGAAATCACCCGGCCGATGATGAAACTGCTTGGGGATAACGTAGCGCCCGCTGCGATCAATAAACCCATAGATGCCCTCCACAACGCTCTCCGACCCGGCGCGACTGTCCGGCCGGTGGAAAGTTCTACGCACCTCATCGCCCGCCCACGCCAACCCCTCCGCGAAATCCCCCGCCGCCGTAAACTGCGGCTCGATGACCACGCGGCCAGTATGATCGACGTAGCCAAACTTTCGCTCGCCATTAACGTAGGCATCGAACCGCGCCAGCCCTTCGTGAAATTGGATGTTGTAGCCGCACTGCGGCACGTTGGTGAACGCGCCCGTCGTATCAATCACGCCGCGCCGCTCACCCTCCAACTCCACACACGCGAAGCCATCGGAAAACGCAAACGCCTGCACGAACTGCGG
>JANMAD010000429.1:0-2409 GCA_031359515.1 Acidobacteriota bacterium
AATGATAGATGTGCTTGAAGCCGCTGCGGTCGCTGAGCCAGAGAAACGAGCCGTCCGGCAGCCAGCGCGGATTGTCGTCCGTGACCTCTACCCACGCGCGCGACGTTTCGTGCAGCACGTTGGTTGACTTGCCATCGGTTGGCTCGGCGAAGTTCAGATCGAGCATGGTCTGCTCGCGGTTCTGCGCCTGATACGCGACGCGCTTGCCGTCCCCCGTCCACGCGACGCGCACGATGAGCAGATCGGTCGGCTGATACTTGGCCGTATCCACCCAGCGCGTTTGGCCATCGCCGACGCCGACGACGCCCAGCCGCACGAGCGGATTCGGATCGCCCGCCTTCGGATAAGGCGTGACCTCTAGCTCCTGATGCACCGGGATGTGATCCACGACGGTGAAGCTCGGCACGGGCGTCTCATCAATTCGCAGGAACGCGATCTTCATCGCATCTGGACTCCACCAGTAGCCCTCGAAGTTGCCGCGACCATAGACCTCTTCTTGATAGACCCAGTCGAGCCGCCCGTTGAGAATCTTTGGCCCGCCATCGCTCGTCAACTTGCGCTCGCGCCCGTTGGCCAGTTCGAGCGCGTAGAGATTGTTGCCACGCACGAAGCCGAGCAGACGCCCGTCTGGGCTGAACGACTCGCCCACCTCTTCGTCCTGATTATTCGTCAACCGCTTCGCCTTGTTGGCGCTCAGATCGTAGAGGAAAAGATCGTTGTTGAGGTTGATGAGAAACGCGGACTGGGCCGGGTTCATCGTGTATGAGCCGCGATTGGCCACCTTCTTCGCATCCTCCGCGCTGAGGCCGGGCACAGCCGCGAACGCCGCTTCCATCTGCGCGGCATCAAAGAAGGGCACGGCCGCGCCGGTCAGCGCGTTGACTTTCATGATGCGCGTTGTGCCGGGCTTCGGCGGGTTGGTTTGCAAGTAATGCACGCCGTCTTTTAACCAGCGCGGACTGACAGGCGCGCCGCTGAAATCAACTTTCTTAACCGGGTCGTAGATGTCGTCAATCGTCAACAACTTGTCCTGCGCGGCGGCGGCGGCCGGCAGGAGCGCGCACAGCATCAAGGCAAAAGGTAACAGGCGGTTTCGGTAGCGCACAGGCTTGTCTCCAATCTGTTCAGCCATAGTGGTCGGGCAAACAGGCGCTGCGTGCGTCGCTGTCGTCCGTTGATAAACCGGAAAGAGTTTGGTGAGCAACCGCGCGCATTCGGCCAAATATAGTTTGCTCTGTCAAGCGCTGACCGAATAACACACTCGAATTACACTCCGTCAGTCCGCAGCCAAATACTATCGGTTAAGCTCCAAGTTATACTTGTGTAAAAAAAGTTTCTCCGGCGGGCGAAAATAGCCTACAATGCGCGCCTGATTTATTCCATCACAATTCGTCCGGTACAGGCGACACTTCTTGTCCCATTAGGAGGTTCAGCATGAGGCACGCGACAACTCGCTCAATGAGAAGGCTATTACTGCCGGGTGTACTAACACTCTTGGCAATTGCGATCACGATACTCACTGGCGGCAACGTCTCCGCCAATCACCCCGTGCTAGTCGAAGGTAACTGCGACAGCCCGATGCCCGGCACGACCCTCGTCACGCCCGGCACGTGCGGCGACTTCGACGGCGACGGTCGTATCGGCACGGCTGAAGACACAGACGGCGCAGACCGCATCTTCGGTACAATTAATGCCGCCCTCGGGCCGGGCACAGGCGCGGCCGCCGGCACCGGCGCAAACTTTAACGGGCGCGTCTTGATCGTCGCCTCCGGCCGGTTCGCAGAACAAGTTTCAATTTCGTCACCGACCACGGGCAACGTGCAGCTTGAGGCCGCCCCAGGCGTCGATGCCGATATTGATGCGGTGCTCCAGGGTGACCCGGCAGGCGGCAACATCACACGGCAGAACGGCATTGGGATTTTGGTCGACATGCCCGGTAACGGCACTGTGACCCTGCGCAACCTAACCGTGCGGAACTTCCAGGTAGGGTTGCAGTCCCAAAACAAGTCACGAATAAACATCGATAACTGCCGTTTCGACAACAATCGGGACTTCGGACTAAGGGCGCTATTGACCTCGCGCCTTACGATCAATGACACGAAGATCACGAGCACGGGCTTTCGCGTTGGCGCGGGAGTGATCAACACGCCCAGCCCCAACACAGGCAATGGCATCCAGTTCGAGGCGTCTAGCGGTGGGTACATTTCCAACACCGTGATCGCCAACTCATTCGGGGCGGCCATCTCGAACCAGTCGGACAACCCGAACATCCGCCTTAACCGCGTGGTCTTCGCAGACGACGACGGCGGCTCAGTGATCGGCAACTCGGTTATAGTGGTTAACAACTAACGCCTCAGCGGCAGGAGCGTTACCCAAACACTAAAGCGGCACTGCCGCGGCCGGAAAAGG
>JANMAD010000294.1:0-2719 GCA_031359515.1 Acidobacteriota bacterium
TTGGCCGAAAACTTTGCGCGCTTCGGCGGCGGTGTCTATGTAGGCATAGTTGCCGTTGCCTTTGTCGGCGAGTTGCTCCATCGTCGTGTCCTTCGTGTTGCCCGTGCCAAAACCGAGCACGGAGAGGAAGACGCCGGTCTGCCGTTTCTGTTCGATCAGACGCACAAGCTCGCCCTCGCTCGTGACGCCGACGTTGAAGTCGCCGTCGGTCGCAAGGATGACGCGGTTGATGCCGCCTTGCAGAAAATTCTCGCTGGCGACTTTGTAGGCGAGTTGAATCCCTGCGCCGCCGTTGGTCGAGCCGCCGGCTTCGAGTTGATTGATGGCGGCGAGAATTTCGCCTTTGCGGTCGCCCGGTGTCGCGGGCAAGACGAGGCCGCTGTTGCCCGCATAGACGACGATGGCCACGCGATCACGCTCGGTCAGTTGCTTGGTCAACATACTGAGCGCGGATTTGACGAGCGGCAACTTGTTCGGCTCCAACATCGAACCGGACACGTCGAGCAGAAAGACGAGATTCGCGGGCGGCATGTCCGCGCGGCGCAGACGCTTGCCTTGCAAACCGATCTGCACGAGGCGATGCGCGCTGTTCCACGGGCACTGAGCGACCTCCGTGGTGACGGAGAACGGCGCATCGCCGACGGGTTGCGGATAGTCGTAGGAGAAATAGTTGAGCAACTCTTCGATGCGGACGGCGTCGGCCGGCGGCAAGTGGCCTTCGTTCAGAAAGCGGCGCGTGTTGCTGTAGCTGGCCGTGTCCACGTCAATCGAGAAGGTCGAGAGCGGCACGCGCGTCGCATCGAGGAACGGATTCTCGACGATGTGCCCGTACTGCTCCGTGTTGAACTTATCCTTCTCATCTGCGTCAGCGCGCCTACGCTCCGCAGGTTGCTCGGCCTCGGAGCTAATCGATTTCGCTGCTGGCGCGTTGGCATAACCCACGCTATTAGCATTCGCGGCGAGTGTGCCGGTGGCCGACTTCTGTACTGCGGGCGATGGCGCGGGCGCGTCCGTGCTCACCACCGTCTGCGCTTCTTCGCTCTTGGCGGCGCGTTGAGCTTTGCGCTCCTGAACGCACGCAGAGAGCAGCAGCGCGGCGCTCGTGCAAAGCGCGAGCCAGCGCAAGCGTGCGCTACGATGGAAATGAAACAGGCGTGATGTGCGGCGGGTGTCGGTGCGGCTGGTATCGTTCGTGTGCTGACGCATAAGTCCTCCTGCGGTGTCGGGTAACGTTGGCAACAATCTCGTTCGCACCTTGAATGCGCGCCGGCCGTAAAACTTGCACGCGCCGCAGAAGAAGTTATGACCTGCGCCGAGGGTCAGCGCGGCAAAGCGTGACTGACCATGACCGGTTTGGCCAGCTTAATATCGAAGTCGAGCCGCTCAAACGGCAGCCGTGCGGCGGCGGCCGACTGGAAAGAAACGCTGGTGCGCGCATAAAAATTGCGCGGCAACGCGCTCGTCTCATCGGCGCACCAAGCGCACGCGCTGGTGACGTTGAGCGTCACGCGGTCGCCGCGCGCGAACGGCGCACGCACTTCCAAGGGGTCGCCGGCCCAGACTTGACCGGGCGCATCGGGCGAGAAGAAGTACGTCCAGACCCAAATTGATGCGGGTACGGCCGCATCGGCGGCCACGCGCTCGACCGCCAAACGCACGTGTGCCCGGCGCGCCGCGCGATCCAGTTCGATCAACTGCGCATCAAGGACAAACGCCGGCAGTTGCGCGCGGCCGTCATTGCGTGTTGGCAGGTCGAGCGGCGCAGTCAACGTGGGCGCGGCGGGTGTTGTAACTCGCACTGCGCCGCGCGGCGGCACTAAAAACGGACGAGCGACTAAGAATGCAATTGTGAGCGTGCAAAGAAAAACGGCCAAGCGGATGCAAATCTTCTGGATGTTCATCGCCTGCTTCCTTTCGTCGGGCCGGCTGTGTGTGCGTTAGTTGAACGCAGCGCCCGTTCGTTTATTGCATTATGGCAGAGGCACGACATAGACGAGTGCCCGCTATCGCACCCGGCGCGCAGGAATTTGTATTATCGTTTTTAGCAGGTTTATTGTAAGATACAGCCCTCTTAACAAGAGCCCCTCTCAAAACGTAGCGATTGGACAGGAGCGCGGTGTGCCCCTGCTTGATGCCCATCGTCCCCCGATCAAAGAGTCGCCCCCGCATAAAAACTGCAAGCACTATTGATGTGTTCACGGGAGGTACGAATATGGATTTCTTGTTTCACGCCGGCACAACTTTTTTCCGCCGCTACCCTTTCGTTCTTTTAATGACTGCGCTGCTGCTCGTTGCAGCCACGTTATCAAATAATATCTACAAACGTGGCGCGCACTCTGCTCCGTCCGGCGCGGCCACGCCGCCGCCGGCCAAGCTTGCTCTCCAGCGCACGAACGTTGCGCCTGCGACTCGCGAGCAACTGCGCGCCGCCTACGCACAGTTGCCGCTCCAGTTCGAGGCTAATCGCGGCCAGTCCGCGCCACAGGTTGATTACCTTGCGCGCGGGCGCGGCTACGATCTCTTTCTCACGCCGCGCGAAGCAGTGCTGACTCTGCGCAAGATTGCAGCCCGGCAGCCACAAGCGACGAACACGACCACACGCACCGCAGCAACTTCTACGCCCGCACACATCCTCCGCATGCGCTTGCGCGGCGCACGACGTGAGGCGCACGCCGACGGGCAAGCGCAACTGGCTGGCAAGGTCAACTATCTCGTCGGC
>JANMAD010000302.1:0-18286 GCA_031359515.1 Acidobacteriota bacterium
GCGGGCGTGTAGTTGCGCTCACGTTTATAAAACTCGTTGTAGAGATAGCGCAGCACGTCGTCGAGCGACTTCGCGCCCTGTGAGCGGCGACGGATTTCGAGGTCAAGCAACAAGCCTAAGATCGCGCCTTTGTCGTAGTAAGAGACGGCCGAGTTGATCGCATTCTCGTCGGGCCGGTAATACTTGATCCACGCATCGAAGCTCGCCTCTTCGACGCTCATGGCGCGGCGGCCCGGCACGCGCTGCAAGGCTTGTATGTCGCGTGCGCGCCCGGTCAGATAATCCTTGTCCGAGAGCAACCCGGCGCGCCGCAGCAGAATGTTCTCGTAGTAGCTGGTGATGCCTTCGGCGACCCAGAGCAAGCGCGTGTAGTTCTCGCCGGTGTAGTCGAAGGGGCCGAGCGCGTCGGGGCGTATGCGTTTGACGTTCCACGCGTGAAAAAATTCGTGCGCGACCGTGGAGAGAAAACCGCGATAGGCCGTGTCGGGGCGGAAGCCGTAGCGCGTGTGGATGATGGCGGTTGAGTTGAGATGCTCAAGCCCGCCGCCGCCCGTGGCGCGCAGATGAAAGATGAAGGTGTAATCGTGATAGGGAATCTCGCCCATCAACGCGACGGCCGCCGTCACGATCTGTTGCACATCGCGGCGCAGACGCTCCGGCTCGTAATTGCCCGCGCCGTCGATCACGATGCGATGCGGCACACCGCGCACCTCGAAGGCGAGCGTCGTGAAATTGCTGACCTCGAAGGGCGAGTCGTAGAGGATGTCGAAATTCTCAGCGCGGAACGTGTTCGCTTGCCCTGTAACTGCGGGCAGCCCCGTCGCCACTTGCCAGTTGGCGAACGGCACGACGCGCACCGTCGCGGGCGCACGCAAATTGCCGTTGACATACATTAGCAACGCCGCGTTATTCCAGAAGGCGTGCCGGTCGTTCACCTCGCTCGTGCGCACCGTCAGTTCGTTCGCATAGACGCGATAAGTCATACGCGCCTCGCGCACTGCGCCGCCCGTCTCCACGCGCCACGTATCCTTATTCAGTTTGCGCCAAGCAAGCGTGCGACCGTCGGCGGCCGTCGCGGCGAAGTCCTGCACGTGCCGCTCAAACTCGCGGACGAGATAAGAGCCGGGCGTCCAGACAGGCATGACGAGATCGAGTTGCGCAGGTAGCGACCCGGCGTTGCGGACTATCCCCTCAGGCGTGCGCACGCGCAGCTCGACCTGCAACAGGTGCGTGTGCGGCTCAGGCATCGAGACCGTGAACGCGATGTCCGGCGCTGGCGCGGCGGCGGCGCGCGGTTGCGCGGGTGCGGTGAGAGTGAAAGCGAGCGAGATAAGCGCGCACAGGAGCGCGGGTTGCGCGAGCGGACGGCGACGAGCCATTATGTGCGAAAGTTTCCTTTGCCCGTGCGGGCGGATGCTTGTTAAAATCGCCGCATCTTACTACGAAACCGAACCGCACGACCACGCGCTGCCCGCCGCTCGTATATACGAGCGGTGGGCAGCGGAAAAATGGAAGATCGCGCCGAGTCCGTCTTTAATTTTATAGCTTGTGCCGCGCACGCGCTAATGCAACCACCGCGCGCGGGCCCGAATGGTAAAATTATTGCTTTCGCGCGGCGGAGCAGTTAAGCTGCCTCCGCTATGCGCCTCCTCTCCGGGTTTTCCTACGAATCCTGCGCGTCATCTGGTCGCTTGGACAGACGGAAGCCCGGCCGCGCGCGTGACGCCACACGGCAAGGACGCAAACGTAGGCAGGCATTTTAGACCCGGCCCAGCAGGTTTACGAGGTCGAGCATAATCGCAAGCGCCGTCGTGGCCGCATCAGTTCCGGTGGCTGAATCCTCTGGATGCATGCTGCCCGCTACCGATGGCGGCGGATCGAGTTGCGGATGCATGATGCCGTCATCGGCCAATGTGGCGGGCGCGAGCAAGCAGGCGAGGGCGAAAGCGCAGCAGAGTTGCCGTAAGTGTCTCATGTTTTTCTCCAAAGAAGTTAGGTTGGTTGCTAAGAGTTCCGTTTCAGCGCGTGCTGAAAAGAAGCGTGCGGCGGCATCATAGGCAAGGACGCGACGCCTTGCAAGCAAATCAGCAATTAGATGGAAAGGTAGGCCCCAGATGAATTTAACTCAACAACTAAATCGGCAAATAGATGATCCGACATTGAGTCGCGACGCGCACGCGCGGCTGTGCTGTCAACTGGCGCAAGAGTTGACCGAGGCAGGCGATTATGAGGGCGCGCATGAAGCCTTCAGCGCGTTGTGGCCCGACATAAATGTGCGGCCGCAGACTGCCGGACTTGCGCCCGCCGAGGCCGCCGAACTGCTCTTGCGCGCGGGGGCACTCGCAGGTCTCATCGGCGGGGTCAAACAGATGGCCGGGGCGCAGGAGCGCGCGAAAGACCTGCTCAGCGAAAGCATGACGCTCTTCGCAAATCTGGCGAATCAGGCGAAGATCGCGGAGGCGCAGACTGAATTAGCTTATTGCTACTTCCGCCAAGGCGCGCACGACGAAGCGCGCGTACTCATCAGAGAAGCACTAGCACTGCTAACTGACGAACAGCCTGAACAGAAAGCGACGGCCCTGCTGCGCGGCGCAATGGTCGAAGCGGCGGCCGCGCGTTTCGGCGACGCGCTCAACTTGCTGACCGAGGCCGCGCCATTCTTCGCACAAAGCCAGAGCGACGCGAAGAAGGGTCGTTTCCACACCGAGCGAGCCATCGTGCTGCAACACCTGAGCGCCGACGCGCAGCATGAGGACTATGTTGATCGCGCGCTCATCGAGTATGCCGCCGCCAAGTATCACTTCGAGCAAGCCGGGCACACGCGCAATTGGGCCAGCGTCGAGAACAATCTTGGCTTCTTACACTTTCGCGCGGGCCGCTACGCCGCTGCGCACGAACATCTCGATGCGGCGCGCTGCCTCTTCGTCGGTCTTGCCGACCCTATTAGTATCGCGCAGGTGGACGAGACGCGCGCCCGCGTGCTGCTTGCGGAAGGGTGCGCGGGCGCAGCCGAACAACGTGCGCGGGCGGCCGTGGGCGCGTTGGCGGGCAGCGACCAACAAGGCTTGCTGGCCGAAGCGTTGACGACACAGGGCGCGGCACTCGCGCGCACGGGTCAGTCGGAGCAAGCGCGTGAGACGCTCATACGCGCGTGCGAGGTGGCCGCGGCGGCGGGCGAACTTGAAGGCGCGGGGCGCGCCGAGTTGACGATGCTCGAAGAGTTGGCCGCGCAACTGACGCCGCGCGAGGCGCAGGCGCGTTACCTGTTGGCCGATCAACTGCTCGCGCGGGCGCAAGACCCTGCGCTCGGTGCGCGGTTGCGCGCGGCGGCGCGCCAGGTGGTGACGGCGGCGGGCGCGCCGGTGGTCGCACAGTTCATCAACGAGACCAACGCGCGCTATGGCAAGCGCGTCGAGTTCACGCCCGCTGCCGTCGCGGCTATAGGCCGGCTGCCGCTGGCGGCCGACGCGCAAAGTTTGCGCGCCCTCGTCGAGCGCACCGTGACGACAGCAATTGATGGCAGCGTGATCGCAGAATCGGCGGTCGAAGTGGTCGCGTTGCGCCAGACTGATAAAGCCGACTTAGTTGATCCGTGGGCCGACTTCTCGTTCAAGGAAGAGGTGCAACGCTTCGAGGAGCGTCTGATCGAACAGGCGCTCAAGGACACGCGCGGCATGGTCTCGCACGCGGCGCGGCTGCTCGGCTTCCGTCATCACGAGACGCTCAACTGGCGGCTGAAGAATCGCAACAAGAACTTGGCCGACGCGCGCAAACCGATCAAGCCGCGCCGCCGCAGCATCATACGCCCCGACGCCCGCAAGCGCGCTTGACGCTCAACCCGGCGCGCCACTCGCGCGTCCTTACGCAAGAACGGTGACCTTAAGATGATCGTAACGTGCGGGCGCTGCGGCGCACAGAATCGTGTGGACGAACGTGCGGCAGGGCGACGACGACGGCCCATCTGCGGCAAGTGCGGCGCAGAGTTGAATCTGAACGCACGCGGAGACGCACAGACGGACGCGGGTCGGTCTATCAGGGTTACGGACGCGACGCTCGCCGGTGAGTTGCAAGCTGCCGGCGCGCGGCCCCTGCTGCTCGACTGTTGGGCCGCGTGGTGTGGGCCGTGCCGCACGCTTGCGCCGCTGCTCGATCAGCTTGCGGCGGAAGCAACCGGGCGCTACGTCATCGCTAAGCTCAACGTGGACGAGAACAAGCGCACCGCCGCACAGTTCGCCATTCAAGGTATTCCCACGCTCCTCATCTTCAAACACGGACAACTCGTTGACCGCCTCGTCGGCGCACAGCCCAAACAGACGATAGCCGCCAGACTCGCCGCGCAACTCTAAATCATTTAACTGTGACTGCGACCGCTTTCGTGCCGCAGGGTGATTTGAAGGTGACGACGAAGGTGCCGGTCTGTTTGCTGACGGAGGAGATGGTATAGCGGGCGGTGTTGGGCGCGGGGTCTTGCGGCTCGCGCAGGATGATGATGTCCGCCCAGTTGTTGGTCGAGGCGGTGATGTCGGCGGCCGTCGCGCCCGTCCCTTCGAGGCTTGCGGTGAGCGCGCTTGCGCCGCCATTGCTCGTCAGTGAGATCGCGTCAACGCTCAACGTAAGCGCGCAGGCGCTAGCAATCGTGCGGCGCGCACGCACGCGTGCGGCGGTCGTTGACGGCGGCGGATCATGCTCGGCCGGTTTCGTTTCGCCGGGCGCAGCCTCAACCGGTTTCGCTTCAACTGGTTTCGCTTCCGGCGGCGCAGGTTCTGCGGATGTCGGAGTGACGACGGGCGTAGGCGTGGGCGTTGCTTCAGTTGGCGGCGGCGTTGTCTCGGCTGGTGTTGGCGTTGCTTCGGCTGGCGTCGGTGTCAGCGTCGGTGTAGGCGTGGGTGTAGGCGTGGGTGTAGGCGCGGGCGTCGGTGTAGGTTCAGGCGTTGGTGTGGGCGCGGGTGTGACCGCCGGTTCAAGCGGACTGCTCTCCGGCACGGGCGCGGGCGGTGCGCTCACCTTCACGGGCGGCGCGTCCGGTTCAACTTTCAACGCGGGCGGCTCATCAACTTTCGGCGTCGCGCTGACTGCCGGCGTGCGGGTTTCACGCGCCGGCTGGACGGGCGGCGCACTCGCTTGCACCGGCGGCGCACTGCTAGGCGCGTCGTTGGCCGGCGGCGCGCTCGCGTTCGCATTCGCGCTACCGACTTGTGTGCCGACGGGGCTGATGAGTGCGTCGAGACCGGAGAGTGAACCGTTGACCTTCGTGTAGAGCTTTTCGATAATGCCGCGGCGCGCGGGGTCGGGCGGCGACTCGCGATCATAACCCTTGATGTATGCGGCGAGCGCGTCCCTCTGCTGCCCGCTCGCGGCGAGCGCCGCACCGAGTCGCCACTGCGCGTTACGCCAGTAGAGACTGTTCACGGGCAGCACGCTCACCGCGCGGCGCAAGGCCACTGCCGCCTCGTCCGCCTTGCCTTGATTGAACAACGCCCAACCAACCAACTCTTCGGTGCGCCCGCGCAAAATCTTCAAGAGCGCATCGCGCGGGACGACGGGAAAATCTGGCGTGCCGCCGGCGCTGAGCGCGCGTGCGCGCATGAGACGTAGTTCGTCGGCCGCGACCGCGACGGAAGCGACCGGCGTCTCGGCCGCGCGCTCGACACCGCCCTTCGCCGCTTCGGCCAACTCAAGCGCAGTTGCGAGCGCCAGCCCGCGCCGCGCCAGACGGTCGGCCGCGTAGAGTTGGCGGAATGCGCGCATCTCGTCGTCGCTCGCAGTGAAGTCGCGCGCGGCCGCATCGAGCGCGGCGACGCTCGCGTTATGCGCCGTGCTGCCCGTCGTTGCGTCCGCGCCCAGCGCAAGATAGAGCGCGAGCAGCCCTTTGAGCATGCGCGCGTTCGCGTCCGTATCGGCGGCGGCGTATTGAAAGATGCTGGCGCGCCGTTCGGGCGCAAGCAACTCGCCGAAACTTGTCGCCCGCGCGGGCACGCGCCCGGCGAGTTGCGTTTCTAGTTGCCCGTCTTTGAGCGTGAAAGTGTGCGCCAATTCTTCCGCCGCTTCTTCGTAGAGACCGGCGGCGGCGAGCGCGCTGGCCAATTCGTAATCGAGCGTGGGGAAGCGCCCATACTCGCGCGCGAATCTGAGCGCACGCTCGGCGTCGAACACGCGCTGTTGCGCCACCAGCGCACGCGCCGCCACGATCTCCGCCCAAGTGTAGCGCGGCTCAAGTTGCACGGCGCGCCCGGCCAACTCAAGCGCATGCGCCGCATCATTGTGCGCCGCGTACCAGTAGGCCGCGCCCACGAGCAGCAACAAGTTGCCCGGCTCAGCCGTCAACGCCGTCGTCAATTCGCGCTCCGCTTCCTCGCGCTTGCCCGCGTCGAAGAGCGACAACACGACGCCGGTCTGCGCGAGCCTGTCCGTCGCATCCGTGCTTAACAGTTCGCGGTAGAGCGCGAGCGCATCTTCGGGCTTGCCTTGCGCACGTAACAGGTCGGCGAGGTTGCGGCGCGAGAGCGCGGACTTCGGATCAAGCTCAAGCGCGCGTTTGTACTCCGCAATCGCCTCGTCGAGTTTGAGTGTGAGGCGACGGGTCGCGCCCAAGGCCTGATGCGCCACCGCGAGATCGGGCGCGAGCGTGCGCGCGGCTTCGGCCAAACGCGCCGCTTCGTCCGTCTGCTCGATGTTCAAATAGAAATCTGCGAGCGCGACCAGACGCTGCGCGTTATCTTTCACCTTCGCTTCGATCAAGCGCGCGACCTCGAACGCCGCCGTGCTTTGCCCGCGCAAAAACAGGTTCGCCGGAAACTGCGCGACGACTTCGACAAACAGTTTATCGGACATCTCTGCGGGCGCAAGCGCCACAGCTTGTTTGAACTCCGCGACGCCGCCCACGGCATCGCCCGCGCCCAATTTTTCATCGCCGAGCGCCGCGTGCGCGCTCACCAGTTGCTCGACCGCGCGCGTCCGCAACTCCGCCGGCAGCTTCGTCTCGATGAACGACTGCAAGCGCGCGATACGCTCCACGACCGGCAACGCGAGCAAGGCGTTGAGCTCCGCTTGCGCGCCCGTCCGCGCGCCCGGCTTGCTCGCAGTTTTAGGCGCGGTCTTACTGGCGGTTTTATTCGCGGGCTTCTGTGCGGTTGCCGTTGTGGCCGGTGTTGCTTTCGGCTGCGCCGCTGCCGGCTGCTCGGCGGCCGGCGGTTGCGCTTTCGTTGGCTTCGTCGGCTTGCGCGTCTGCGCCTGACCCGGCAGCGCGGTCATGCAGACCATTAGCACGCTCAAACTCAGCGATGAGATGAATGCTCTTTTCATAGCGTAAATCATTTGCCGCTTAATGCTTCGAGCAGCACGCGCCCGGTGGCGTTGCTGGGCGGCTGCACGCGCAGGATGGTGGCGAGCGTCGGCGCGATGTCGGCGGGCGTCGCGGGCTGCGCATAGCGTCCCGGCAGCAAACCGCGCCCCATGAACAGCACGGGCACGTGCGTGTCATACGAATAAGGCGTGCCGTGCGTGGCGGCGATGAAGGCCGTGCCTTCGGTGAAATATTTGAACGGCTCTTGCACGAGGATCACTTCCCCGCTGCGCCGCTGATTGAAGCCATGCAGCACGCGCCGCGCGACCGGATCGGCGACGGCATCAACGCCGCCGCTCTCCAACTGCGTGCGGGTGAAGCAACGCTCGACACCGGGCACGGTCAGCGCGCCCGCGCAAGCGACGCGCTCAAGCTCTGCGCGGTCAACGCCATCGCGTTGCAAGGCGACCGTGTTGAAATAGATGTTGCCGTTCAAAAACGTGTCGAGGACGTAATCGGTGGTCGTATCCTTAGCTTCATTCGGGCGCGCGTAATGCGCTTTCGTCGCGTTGCGCACGGCCGTCAACACGTCCTTGCCGGCGATGCGCCCGCCGGTCAAGCCCAACGCCGTCGCGTGCTCAGGGATCGGCGCGACGCCGTGATCGGCCGTAAAGACGATGAGCGTGTTTTGTAAACCGACGTGCGCGTCCACGTAGTCGAGCAACGTGCCGATCTGCCGATCTACGCGCAACGTGATGTCCATCGCTTCCTGACTGTATGGCCCGAACCGATGCCCGACGTAGTCGTTCGCGGAAAAACTGACGGACAAGAGATCGGTATCGGCGTCCTGCCCCAGTTGCTCTTGCGCAATCGCTTGCTCGCTGAACGCGACGAGCAGATCGTTGCTGTACGGCGTGTAGTCTAGCGCGCCGTAGAAATCTTTGCCCGGCGCGCTCGCGCCGCCCGTGATGATGTGCGGGAACGTGTTCGTGTCCTTCACCGCGCCGATGTTCTCCCACGGGGGCGCATCCGGCCCTACGCGGCGTTCGTACTCGCGCGTATCCGACAACAGACGATCCCAACGCGCGCCGAAAAACTTATCGGCCGGGCGCGCATCGTTGAAGGCTGTGACCCACGCCGGCAGTTGGTTGAAGTAGTAATCGCTGGAGATCATGTGCCCGTTCTGCCCGCTGAACCAGTAGGCGGCCGAAGCGTGGCGGCCGGCCGGCAAGATGGCGGCGCGATCTTTGATCGAGATGCCGATAACTTTGGCGCGGTCGTTCGTCGTCAGCCGCAACTCATCGCCGAGCGTCGAGGCAAGCAAACGGCGCGGACTCGCCCCCGCCTCTTGCGCGTCACCGCCGAGCGTCTTCGCCATCGTGTCTGACACGCTCGTGACGCGCTTGCCCGTGTCGCGGTCGTACCACTCGTTGCCGACGATCCCAGTCTCGGCCGGCCACGTGCCGGTCATGAGCGTGGCATGACCGGGCGCGGTGTAGGTCGGCATGTGATCGTAGTTTGCGTTCGTCCAGTTTGCGCCATCGCGCAGCAGCCGTTGCAGACCGCCGGAGAACAGATCGTCGTAGCGTTCGAGATAGTCGTAGCGAAACTGATCCACAACGATGAGCAGCACGAGGCGCGGGCGGGCGGGCGGCGCGGCGGCGACTGGAGTCGCGCGGCGCGGCGGCGTGCGGTTGCGCTGGCCCACGGCCGTGCGATTCAGGTTAATGCCCACAAGCAGCAGCGCGAGCAAAAAGATCACGGCGCGGCGCGCAAGTCTGGTGTGTGTCATGTTCATGTGGTGAACTGTGCCTTGCTCAAGCGAAATTCACGAGATGGGAACAGAGAGAAAACGCCATCCACGCAAGCACACGAAACGACACGAAGCCAAACGCACGAAAGTGCTTGCTGTTTTGTTCGTGTTGCTTCGTGTGCTTGCGTGGATCATCTCCTCTGGTGTCTCAATCTTGTGTGCCTTGCGCGTTTCGCTGCGCCGCGCTTATGGCTGCGGCGTGAACGGTTTGAGCGCATGCTTGCGACTCGCATCGCGCGTCTCTCCGGGCTGCGCGCCTTTATAGATCGCGTTCTCCCAGTCGCCGTACATCGCGTTCGGTAGCACGATGAAGTGCGGGCCGAACTCAGCCTTGTTCTGCTCGACGGCGGCGATTCGTTCCGCGCTCGTGCTCTGCTCGAAGACTGCGGCCAAGTCGTTCAGGTTGTCGCCCATCAATAGCACGATGCGATACGCTTCCGCGACCTTCTGGCGGCGCGGCTCTTTGCTCGATGTATCCGCGCGCAGCAATACCGTCTCCGCGCTCACACCGGGGAAGCCCTGCTGCTTGAGATTCGCTTCCGTGCCCGCGCGCTCCGCCTCTCTGCGGTTCGTGATGTAGAAGACGCGCACGCCTTTCGCATCGGCGTAGCGCAGGAACTCGACCGCGCCGGGCAACGCCATAGCTTGCGCGCTGCTCGTCCACTTGGCCCAGTCCTGTTGGCTATACTCTTTATGTTCTTTCACGAGCGCAGCTTGAAACGGGCTGTTGTCCAACACCGTCTCGTCCACGTCCACGACCATGGCGCGCTTCAGTTTGCTCTTATGCTTCGCCTTGAGATCGCGATCTAGCATCATGCGCGCGAGCGCGAACGCTTGATAATAAAGCGCGCGTATCTCGCCAGAAGTCTGCGTCCACAGAATCGCGCCGACTTGATATTCATTGTCGGCGACGGGCGCAGGCTGTGTTTGTTGCGCGACCGCAAAAGGCACGTTAGTCGTGAGCGCAGTTAAGGCGAAGGCACAGAGGCAGAGCAGACCGGCGCGCGGCCGGCGGCCCACTTTCAGTCGCGGAGTGTTCATATATTTCAGAGCCACCTCGAATGTGTTTGCTTACTCTGACAGGGGCGAATTTACGTCGGCTTGCGCGGGCATGATAACATCCGGCGCAGGCGCGCGACGAGCGACGCGTCATTGTCGGCCAGAGGAGCAAACCGGAGTTTTGTCTGAGTTGGATGCGGAATGGGCGCGGCGTGTGGCCGTCGCCGAGCAGCGTGCACGCACGCAAGGGCGCGGCGACGTGGCCGACTATCTGGCCCTGCGCGCCACGAACGATCTCGCGCGCGGCGTCGGCTGCGAATGGCTGCTCGCCACCTTCGCCGCGCTTGTCAACGAAGCGAACGACGCGGGCGCGAAGATCAATGTCACGCAGGAAGACGCGCACCGTTTTCAGCTCGGTCATTCGACGATGGTGGGGCGCAAACTCATCTTGCGCGCGGGCGTGCGCGAGTTAATTATCGAAGCGGGCTGGCCGCGCACCCCACAGGACGGTATCGTGCGCGGCGGCGGTCTCGCCTGTGCGCGCATCACACACTTCGGCGAACGTGCGCGCAACGCCGCGCTGCTGCTGGTGCAGACCGCCGCCGGTACGCCGCAGTGGCTCGTCGTTAGCGAGACGGGCATGCGTAGTGCGCCGTTCACTGAAGAGCAAGCGCGCCAACACGTCGCGCGCCTCAGTCATTGACGCGATTGCCCCGCGCCGTAGTGCGAACGATATGGGCCACGACATACACGTTTTGGCACAATACGATCCGCGCCGCTGATAAACGTGCCTCGCCCCGCGCTCAATCTCCTGTCTTTCTTAAACTTACCCACATCAGTCCACAGTTCGCATACGCTGGCATGCATGTTGCCAAGCTTAGTTGCGACTCGTTAGCACTACTCCCGGCTGCGAGCGAATTGTCAGACCGCGCCGCCGATAAGCTTCCCGCGCACCGCGCACGGTTGTTGACGAACAACACGAAGGAGAGCAAACAACATGAACCGACGCACCACACTTCTTACCATCACCGCCGCCATCATCTTCGCTTTCTGCTTGCCCGGTCTCGCCGCCGCGCAAAGCAACGATCCGTGGTGGGGCAGAGATACGCGAAACGACCGCCGGAGCAGCAGCAGCGATGACTATCCCGACGACAACCGTGACTACGACCGCGGCCGCAACAATCGTAACAACCGCAATGGCGGTTACGACCGCTACGATAGCCGCTCCTTGCGCGATGCCGTGCGCCGCGTTAAAGACCTGAGCCACACTTTCCAGAACGACGTAGATCGCAATCTCGACCACAGCCGCATTGACGGTACACGCGGCGAAGATCACGTCAACGATGACACACGCGAGTTTCGGCGCGCCGCCGACCGGCTGGACAGTCGAATCAGCGACGGGCGCGACCTGAATCGCAGCAGCAACGAAGCGCAGCAATTGTTGGGCGCGGCCGAGCATGTCAACGAGATGCTGTCGCACTTCCGCGCTGACTCGCGCGTCAATTCTGACTGGCGCGAGATCAATCAGAGCTTGCGTTTCATCGCCGATGCTTATGGCCTCAGCTACGACGGGTATAACGGCCGCTACAATCGTAATGACAACTACGATCCGCGTTATCCCGACAACCGTAATCGTCGAACCAATAATGACGACTGGCGGCGGCGCATCCCCGGCATCTTTCGCCCCTAATTGAAAGCGCGAGAGATAAACGTAGCAACACAAAATCGGAGCGAACGGCTAATGCCCTACGCTCCGATTTTTATTTTCCACCTTGCTCCCTCTGGCTGGTTTTGTTGCGATCCGGTGGCAGGAAAATTCTATTTGCATTAAACGCAACCTGATCGCGCGTTTGCGCCATCTTCTCTCTTGACTCTCTTGCACCGTTAGTCAAGAATCGCGTTGATTCAACTCCTCGCAGTTAAGTTGGCTAGAGAGGCAACTCCGTGCGTACGCCCGCACCCGACAACAGGCGTAGCGGCACGAGACTGCGCGCGAGGCAAGAAGGGTCGGTTAACGGATCGCACGGCCGAGAACGTCTTTACTGTCGGGTTTGCGAGTGACTTTGCTAATTTTGAAAGGGAGAAACAGATGAGCATCTATCGTTCCAATATGCCACGCCGGTTCGCTTGGGCCTGCGCACTTGTGCTAGCGCTGTCCGCCGTCGCCTTCGCGCAGGACAACACATCAACCGGCACGACAACCAACGCGCGCACCGTCGCCAGCGGCCAGAAGATGAAGGTCAAAGGCGTCGTCGTGCGCCGCGACGCCGACACGTTCGTCGTGCAGGACATCAATAATGTCAACACGACCGTGGTGCTAACTGATCGGACCAGCGTCAAGTCGAAAGGCGGCTTCCTCAAGAGCGGCTCGACCTACGGCGCGTCGAACATCCTGCGCGGCCTCAACCTCGAAGTCGAGGGGCGCGGCAACGAACAGGGTCAACTCGTCGCCACCAGCGTGCGCTTTGGCGAGACCGAACTGCGCACGGCGCAATCCATTCAAGCGCGTGTTGACCCGGTCGAGACTGATCTGAACAAGGCAACTGCGCGCGTGGGCGAGCTTGAGCAGAACGCGCAACGCATCTCCGGTCAGTTGGACGAACTGGCGGCCGTCTCAAACGCGGCGCGCGGCGGCGCGAAGGCCGCACAGGACACGGCGGACGCGGCTGTCACCGGGGTGAATCAGACCAACGAGCGCATCTCCGCGTTGGACGACTACACCGTGCAGAACAAGTCCATGATCAACTTCAAGGTCGGCAGCGCGCTGCTCTCGCCCGAAGCGAAGACGGCGCTTGATCAGATCGCGCAGCAGGCGCAGAACGCGAAGGGCTTCGTGATTGAAGTGCGCGGCTTCGCCAGCGCCGATGGCAGCGAAGAAGCGAATCGTCGCCTGAGCCAACGCCGCGCCGACGCGGTCGTGCGCTACCTAGCCGAGACGCACAACATTCCGCTCCGTCGCATCATCACGCCGTTCGGTTACGGCGAAGCGCAGGCGGTGGCGGACAACACTACAAAGCAGGGGCGCGAGCAGAATCGCCGCGTCGAGGTCAGCGTGCTGGTCAATCGCGGGCTGTTGCAGTCCGCGCCGATGCTGACGCCGTCGAAGCCTGACAGCGCACAACCGCCGCAACAGTAAGCCGCACGGCGAGCGCAAACGTCCAACGGGTGAATCGTCAATCGCGCACGACACGAAGTCCGTGCGCGGTTGACGATTCACGTTTTCTCTCCTACAAACTTTCTATCCCCTGTCGCATTTGGATGAACAGAGCGTGCTGGTTGCGCAGTCGCGCCTACTTGAGCGTGTGAGGAAACTGAAGTGCTGACATTGGCGCGAAATAGAACCTGGCGCGGCGCGTTTGCAAGTCTGTTGTCGTTCGTGTTGCTGTTAGCCGCCACATGGCCCGCCGCGCTCGCGCAGACGAAACGCACGCGCCGCTCGTCCCACGCGATCACGCGCCGCACCACGCCCGCGCAACAGCCCGTGCGCGTGCCGCAACTGCCGCCCGTACCGACGCCGACACCGCAGACGCAACAGAGCGTGCCCGCCGTGCCGACGACCACACCAGCCACGCAGCCGACGCCGACGCTCGCGCCGTCACCGACATCTGCGGACGCAATTGATGACGATGAGATCGTGCGCGTCAATTCAAATCTCGTGGTTGTGCCCGCGTCCGTGACGACCGCGGAGGGCGAGCCGGTGCAAGGATTGAAAGCGACGGACTTTCGTTTGGAAGAAGAGGGTCGCGCGCAGGAGATTGCGCAGGTGGGCGACGCGGAACAAGTGCCGCTCGACATCGCCATCCTGTTCGACGTGTCGTCGAGCGTTAGTCAGAAAGATTTCTTCGCGTTTCAACAGCAGGCGGCGGCGAGTTTTCTGAAACAGGTCTTAAAACCGTCTGATCGCGCGGCCATCATCACCATCGCCATGCAGCCCGTCCTAGTGCAATCGCTCACTGCGGGCGATGTTGCGAGCGCGAAGTTCATGACCATTCCGGCGGCGACGAAAAGCGAGGCGACCGCCTTCTACGACTCCGTCAGTTTCGCGGCGAAATATCTCGCCGCCAATGCGCCGGGCCGTCACCGCCGCGTCATCCTCGTCATCTCCGACGGCGACGACACTTACAGCACTGCCGTGCGCGAGCAAGTGCTGGCGGAGTATGAGGCGCAGAAGAAAGCGGAGGCGGAAGGCGGTAATAAACAAGCCGTGACCGCTGCCCTGCATAAGGCGACAGATGCGCGCCACCAGCGCGCCGTCACCGCTTTGGAGCGCGAGGTACAACGCGCGGACATCGTCTTCTACTCGATCAATCCGGGCGGGCCGTCCATTCGCTTGAACGAGATCGCCACCCGCGCGCAGAACGGCATGCAACAGATCGCCAACGTGACCGGCGGCACAGCCTATGTGCCCGCCAACGCCGACGCCCTCAGCACCGTCTTCCGCCAGATCGCCAACGAACTGCGCGCCCAATACCTGCTGCAATACTATTCAAACAGCAACGCGCCCAACGGCAAGTATCTCAACATCAAAGTCAACACGCCCGCGCGCAGCGATCTGCGCGTCCGCGCACGACAAGGCTACTACGTGAAGAAATGATGAATGCGGAATGATGAACGATGAATGAAAGACAGTTCTTCAATTCATCGTTCATCATTCCGCATTCATCATTATCCCTATCCTATATCCAACAGCACATCGGTTAGGCGGTTGACGACATCGAGCAGGGCGCGGCCGGCGGCGTCGAATTGGCCGGCGGCAACTTTGCCCTCGGCATCGGCCGCGCTGGCAGCGACGCCCGACACGCTCTGATAAAAGCGCTCCGCTTCGGGCGTGGTCTTAAAATAAAGCTCAAGCTCGTCAAGCCCGGCGCGCACGTTCTGTAAGTTGGCGCGCAGCGACGCGCGATTCCGCTCAAGCGCCGCAGTGACCTGCGCTGCGCCCTGCCCGGCTTGCCGCGCCTGCGTTTCCGTCGTCTCCAACTCCTTCGACGCCCGCGCGTACAAGTACAAAAACTTCGTCAGCACTTTGATCTTTTCGCCCACGCGGAGGCGCGCTTCATTCAGCGCAGTCGCACTGGCTGGCGGTGGGTTGCGTGCGCGCGTACTCTTCGCTGGTGGGCGACGGGCGGTGCTGCGCGGGCGCGTCTGCGCGGCCGCGCCCAAGGGCAAGGCCAACAAACAAACAAGACTCAAGACACAGGCTGGTTTCACAAGCGATCCCTCCTCCACAAAATGCGCGGCGCACTGTTGGCAGCCGCGCCCCAACTCGCAAGCGCAAAAGTAACGAGACGTGTGCGCTGCATCATAACCGCAGACCGGAGAAAGGGGGAGCGACGAGCGGGCGCGGGCGCGGCGCAGACAACCGGCATGTGCCAACCGCGCGTGCTTTGCTTTAGAATACGTGTACGCGCATGCGAGCGCCTATTGCGATGCCGAAGAGGACACTACAGGTTCGCCGCCTCGGACTAATGGAGTACGGCGCGGCGTACAAAGAGCAAAAGGAGATCGAGTTGGCGGTGCGCGCGGGCACGCAAGCAGACACGCTGTTGCTCGTCGAGCATCCGCACGTCATCACGCTGGGGCGGCGCACAGCACAGGGCGCAGTGCTGGCGGACAAAGAGACCTTAGCGGCGCGTGATGTCGCGCTCTTCGAGACGAATCGCGGCGGCAAGGCGACGTATCACGGGCTGGGCCAGATAGTCGGTTATCCAATCATCAATCTCAGCCCTGAGCGCGAGGACGTACATCGCTACGTCCGCGATCTCGAAGCGATCTTGATCAACGCGCTCGCGGATTTTCAGATCGAGGCCTTCCCCGTCAAAGGACTGACCGGCGTCCACACCACGCGCGGCAAGGTCGCCGCCATCGGCATACACATCGCGCGCTGGATCACGACGCACGGCTTCGCCTTGAACGTCAACACTGATCTTAGCTTCTTCGATCTAATCGTTGCCTGCGAGGGCGAAGCCGTCAGCTCGATGCAAGAAATCTTAGGGCACGAAGTAGATATGCGCGCCATCGCAGACCGCATCGTCGCGCGCTTCTGTGAAGTGTTTGAGATGGAAGTCAGTTCATGAGCTTATGCTAACCATTGATCTCATCCGTGAAGCGCACGCGCGCATCGCGCCTTTCATACATCGCACGCCGGTCGTCACGTCGCGCGCATTTGACGCGGCGGCGGGTGGGCGGCGCGTCTTTTTCAAGTGCGAGAACTTGCAGCGTGCCGGGGCGTTCAAGATGCGCGGCGCAACGAACAAGATTCTCGCGCTCAGCGCGGCGGAGCGCGAGCGCGGCGTGGTCGCCTACTCGTCGGGCAACCATGCACAGGCGGTCGCGTTGGCGGCGCGCGAGGCGGGCTTGCGCGCCGTGATCGTGATGCCGACGGATGCGCCGCGCGCGAAGGTCACGGCCACGCGCGGTTACGGCGCGGAGGTCGTGCTCTACGACCGACAGCGCGAAGACCGTGAAGCATTGGCGCGCGGCATCAGCGAGCGCGACGGGCTGACGCTCGTGCCGCCTTACGACGATTATCTCGTCATGGCCGGGCAGGGCACGTGCGCGCTTGAGTTGTTCGCGGACGTGCCCGATCTGGATGCGGTCGTGACGCCGTGCAGTGGCGGCGGACTGTTCGCGGGCACAAGCACGGCGGCGCAGGCTTTGAATGAGCGGATTCAGTGTTTCGCCGTCGAACCGGAGACGGGCGACGACACGCGGCAGTCTGTGCGCGCGGGCGAGCGCGTACACATCGCGCCGCCGCCGACCATCGCGGACGGGGCGCGCACGCAGACGCCGGGCGCGCTTACGTTTCCCATCACGCAACGCAACGCTGCCGACGTGCTGACCGTCTCAGATGCGGAGATCGTTGCAGCAATGCGCTTCATTCTGTTTCGCATGAAACTGCTCGTCGAGCCGACAGGCGCGCTCGCGGCCGCCGCAGTGCTGTCGGGTAAGCTGCCGCCTGACTTCAAGCGCATCGGCGTCGTGCTGTCGGGCGGCAACGTCGATCCGGAGCTACTGGCGCAACTGATTGGCGCTGACGAAACAGAGTAAATCTCACGCAAAGACGCGAAGAAGAGCGCAAAGCAATTGCATAGTATTCTTAGCGTCTTCTCTTTGCGCCTTTGCGTCTTTGCGTGAGGCTTATGCCTGTGCGACAAAGGCGACGCACGATGTTAAGATAGGTATACAGTCACAACGAAGCGGAGTGAATTTCAAGTGGGACGCGAACTGCGAGTCATTAGTAATCCGAAGCCGCGCGAGCCGAAGCCGGAGTGGTTGAAGATACGTCTGGGCGATCCGGCAAATCAGAACCACGTACTCAAGCTGATCGAGGGCTTGAATTTGCACACGGTCTGTCAGGAGGCGCGCTGCCCGAACATCTTCGAGTGCTGGTCTGACCGCACGGCAACTTTCATGCTCGGCGGCGACACCTGCACGCGCCATTGTGGTTTCTGCGCGGTCAACAAAGGCGAGCCGATGGGGTTGGACGTGGACGAACCGCGTCACGTCGCCGAGGCGGTGCGTCATTTGAATCTCGCGCATGCCGTCATCACGTCGGTCAACCGCGACGACCTGCCCGACGGCGGCGCGGCCCATTGGGCGGAGACGATCCGCGCAGTGCGCGCGGCGAACCCGCAGTGTCGCGTGGAAGTTTTGATTCCCGATTTCAATGGCGATGAAGCCGCGCTGAACGCTGTGCTTGACGCGCAACCCGATGTGCTCAATCACAACACGGAGACTATCGCGCGCCTCTACCGCCGCGTCCGCCCCGATGCGAAGTATCAACAGACGTTGACGCTCCTTGAGCGCGCTGCCCATCGCCGCGACGCGGAAGGGCGCGGCATGCTGACCAAGAGTGGCATCATGGCGGGCCTCGGCGAGACGTTCGCTGAAGTGGTCGCGTTGATGAAAGATTTGCGCGCCGTCTCGTGCGACATCATGACCATCGGACAGTATCTGCAACCGCACGCGCGCCGTCTGCCGGTCGAGCGTTATGTCACGCCGGCAGAGTTCGCGCGCTGGCGCGAGGTCGGCATGGAGTTAGGTTTCAAGCACGTCGAATCAAGCCCGCTCACCCGCTCGTCCTACCACGCGCGCCAACAGGCCGACGGCCCGGCGTAAGCGCACACGCCCGCAGCCGAAGCACTAGCCGCAAGTTAAGCAACACGCAGACATGAAAGCAGTCATCTTCAGAC
>JANMAD010000304.1:0-3113 GCA_031359515.1 Acidobacteriota bacterium
CCCTCAAACAGTCTAGCCGTTTCTAACAACTGAAGCGCCTGAGCCGGATTGCCGCGCTGCATTTCGAGCCGCGCGTGCATCAACGGCAACCGTTCTTTATTAAGCAACGTGTCCGTCGGGAACCGCTGTTTCAATTCGTCAACAATAGAGTTCGTTTGGTCGAATTCACCACAGGCCGCTAGCGCATCGCCGGCTAAGACGAGCGTAAACTGGCTGCGCGATGTGTCGAGTGCCATTGCCGTCTGCGCTTTCACCTGCGCACAATCGCCGAAGAGCGCAGCCAGAGCGGCCATTCCCGCCGCAATCTGTGCTGCAACCTCTTTCAAATTGCGGCGCTGAGCTAACTCGAAGGCAGTAGTAGCGAACTCATTCGCTTTTCGTAGCTGGCCCGAAAACGCCGCCGTTTCGGCTTGCCATGTATGAGCGACATACTCTTCGGGCTTGCCGCGCGCCCATTCGATCTCTTGCCTCATTGCCGCCCCATCACCTTTGACAAAAGCAATCCGATAAAGGTTTTGGTGCATCTTTGTGCTTTCGAGATTTTGTGCCAGCGCCTGCCGGATTATTTGCTCGGCTTCGGCGAAGCGACCGAGCCCGACGAGGGCCGTAGCGAGAATCGAGTAGCCGGGGGCCGCATGCGGATTTAAACGAATTGCTTCGCGCGCTTCCTCCTCGGCTTTTCCGAATTGACCCAGATCGTCGTACTTTTGGGCCAAACTGTTATGAGGTGTGCGGTCGCGTGGATATGTGCGCTTCCAAAGCTCTAATGTTTCCAAATACTGCTCCAATTCCCCACTCACATTATCGTAATAGCCCGCCGCGATATACAGTCCTTCGCGCTCGCCTACGCGGTCGCGCAAACGGTACGCCTTGCGCGAGGCTTCAGCCGCCAGATCGTACTGCCGGCTGTTGTAGTACATTGATGACATCGTGGCATAAGCGTGCGCAAAATCGGGGTCTAGTTGCGTCGCGTGTTTGAAGAACGGCAGGGCTTCGACGTACTGTCCCTTGAGTTGCTCTTCAACTCCCAGAGAGAAGGCCTTTAGGGCTTCGAGCGATGAAGTTGTGGCCTGATAAATCGGCACGTCGAATCTTTGAATCGAAGCTAACGACTCGCCCAACTTCTGACGTAGTTTGGTGGCCACGGTGCTGAGCGCGGAAAGCACCTCCTCTTTGCTTTTTGCTTCTGCCTGTTGGCGTGCAATCGTGTCGCCTGACCGGGCATTCACGGCTTCCAGTCCGATGACGTAGAGCGTCCCGAGGTTTGAAATCGAGCCTGTGAGATAAGCCTTCAATCCTTCGCGTGCGCATATTTCAGCCGCCATTTGTTTCGTCACGCGCTCGTCCGGTGAGCGCTGCATGAAGCGCAGCGCCTCGCGCACACGCTGATCCGAAACGATATTCAAGAATGGCGATTGTTCAAGATGAATCGCGAGCGCGTGCTTCAATGTGCCATCAAAGACAATCTCGCCCGTGAGGTTGACGAAATCCGCGAGCACGATGCTGTCTTTCTCAGACAACGGAGCCGCGCCAATCACGCCTGAAGAGCGGATGCTAAATTTTGCGGACGGATTAGTGCGCTCCAGCTCGGCGTCAAACTCCAAGCGCTTTTGCAAAGACCTCAGGTCAGTCAACAAATCCTTCGCTGATTGGTACCGCTCGTCGCGTTCCTTCGCCAGCGCTTTCTCCACAATCGTCCCGATCTCCGCCGGCAGGTCCGCGCTATCGATCAAGAGCGACGGCGGTTCGTGGCGCAGAATCATGGAGAGCAGGTCTATCGTCGTCGCACCCTTAAACGGCGAGCGGCCGGCAACCATTTCATACATCACGACGCCCAGACTCCAGATGTCCGTGCGCGCATCAAGGTCGAAGCCGCGCGCCTGCTCCGGCGACATATATCGGGCCGTGCCCATTATCATCCCCGGCTCTGTCTCGATCATGGCCCGTGTCGCAGCTTCCGTGTCAACGCTCAAACCCGCGGAGCGCTCGGATAATTTCGCTAGTCCGAAGTCCAGGACTTTTATCAGCCCATCGCCGCGCACCATGATATTGCCGGGCTTAATATCGCGATGCACGATGCCGACCGCGTGCGCAGCCGACAGCGCGGCGGCGATCTGCGCACTAACATCGAGAACTTCGGCGAGCTTCATCGCCGCGCTGCGCATGCGGTCGCGCAGCGTTTCGCCGTCAATGAACTCCATGGCGATGAAACTCACGCCATCGTGTTCGCTTATTTCATAGATATGCGCGATGTTGGGATGATTAAGCGCCGCGGCGGTCGCCGCTTCTTGTTCGAAGCGGCGGATTCGATCCTGATCAGCCTTGACTTTGTCTAGCAGAGTTTTCAGGGCCACTTTGCGATGAAGTCGTGTGTCTTCGGCGAGGTACACCTCGCCCATCCCGCCCGCGCCTAGCTGCGAGCGAATTTCGTAGCGACCGAGTTTTGTGCCGAGCGCGATCGTCATGCCCAAACGGATGTGACAGGCCACCGCCCGCCAAAATTATTTTAGCTTCTCATATTCTTTCTTTGCTTCGAGCAAAATCGGACTATCCGCGTCCGCGTCTTTCCACAGCGCGAAGAAATCTTCGTAAGCCCGGCGTGCTTTTGCGGCATCGCCGCTCAAAGCGAGCGCCCGCGCCAACCCCAGACGCGCGAACGGATACAAAGTGGACACAAGCAGGTCAGCTTGGCCCTTGCGGGCGATTATCTTTTGGAACTCGACCGCGGCCTCTGCGCCCTTGCCCAGACGAAGATAAGACAGACCACGCAAGTATTGTGGCTGAAAGTCGGCGGCGGCTTCGTAATGCGTAGCCGGCTCCAGAAATTGAATCGCCCGCGCCGGGTTGTTGCGTTGGAGTTCAATGGCAGCCCGGATCACGGGTAGCCAAATGCCATTGAACCTCGTGTCATTCGGATAAAGCTGCGCGAGCTTATCGGCTTGCGTCTGCGCCTGGTTGACTTCGCCACACAACGCTAAGACGGCGGCGCTGCCTGCATATGTGGCATCCGGAACGGAGGCCAGGGCTTGCGCCGCCTTCGGTTTTGCGGTCCGGCAATCTCCGAACAGCACGGCCGTCAGCGCTGAGTGGCTGGCCGTCCAGGCCAGCAGTCC